>JAISMI010000018.1 GCA_031276835.1 Holosporaceae bacterium
TCTAATTTGGTTGAGACCTATGCCATATCCCCCTTCTTTTGCAGTACCCACGAAGACATTTCCAAGAATTTTATCTATTGTTTCCTGCGGCATGCCTTTTCCGTTGTCTCCAATGATCACGTCGACATAGGCGCCATTTCTCCGTACATTTATGTCTATGGCTCCGTCTTTACCCTCCAACGCTTCCACGGCATTATTGATTACGTTGGACGTCATGCGCGAAAAATCCGATTGATTCCCATTAATAAAAATGAAGCTGGTCTTAGGGCCAAACAAACAATTAAATTGAACGTTGACCTTTTGATATTGATATTTTTTGTGACTTATAATTTCTGACAATGCCAAATTCACCAGTATTGGTCTTGATTTTTTATCGATCTCGACATTTTTTTCATCGTCGCTTTTTTTGTATCTATTCAGAAGATTGTTGGCAATATCGCTGACATTGGTCGCAATGCTCGCCAGAATACCACGTTCCTTCTCCGAAAGATTTTTATGGGATCTGGACAGCATATCCAAAGCCATCAGAGGAGACCTAATGTCGTGAGCCACTTGTTCCGCAAGCACTTTTAATTTCTGCTGCTCCTGTATCTTGACTTGTTGCATTTTATTTTTTAATTCCAACTGCTGAGCCTTTTTTTGACCCGTAATGTCAAGGGCAAGTCCAATTATGCCTATAACTTCGTCGTCTATGATCAGCGGAGACTTTACTGAAAGATAGTTGATACCATTATAATACTCTTCACAAACAATTTGCTCTCGCGTTCGCATAACTTCCGCGTTCGTTTGCCATATTTTTTGACCGAGCTCTTTGGCGTTGTTGTCTCCAATAACTCTGTCCAGAGTATAGTTCTTGTATATGTGATTGCCGTACTTATCTATCACGAAAAAATTAACGTTGGACACTCTTTCCTTCATAAATAGCGCAACTTCTTTATCGATTCTATCCGAGTCCAGATTTGAAACTTTTTTACAGGATTTTTGCGACTGTTTAGAAGTTTTATAAGGCAGATGAGTAACGCTCATATTATATCGTTCGATGGCGTTTGTCATTGGGCGAGCTAATCTCATGGGATAAACAAAAATTGGATTATTTTTAAAATGCGCGCACACATAGGCGCATTCTTCCAACATAAAATCTATACAGCCAGAAAGTTCGCTATTTCCCTTGTAGGCGGCCACCGCAGCCTCCTCTATTACTTTATCTCTAAATTCCCGTATGGCGCCGTTTCCATTTTCATCTCCGGCAAAATCGGTCAGCATCTTTTTGTGCCAATATTCAAACTCTTCACCCTTAATTCCGTCCGACCACGATTTCATTTCGATTTCGCATTCTATCCTGCCAATAGCGTCTTTATTGGTTAGAAACCAAACCGTCGGCACATTCGCATCCAAGTACTTATCGAAACCCGATATGCAGTGTCGATATAAACAACAAGTATCGGTAATAACGACCTTTTTGATTTTTCTTTTCACTTCTTCACTATTTAGCGAATTAACGAGATCCGCAAACCCCTCTCCCGTCTGGCTGGCGCAGGCATAGGATATAACCACGTCTAAAACGACGCTTTTATCGGCGGACGATTTGAAAAAATCCAACGCCTCGTCGCTCCATTTTACATATCTATCTGAAATCATTTATGTCCTCCATTTTAAAACACGCTCGTTCCTTTTTAATTTCGCTCTGGTAAAGTTAATTGCAAAATTTCTATTTTCCCCATAGTAACGATAATCCGTCGTCACAAATTGCAAAAATTTTTTTCAATTTCCCTCGTACCTACCTATAGGGTATGTAATTTTCATATAAAAAGTCAACATTTATCATCTAGCGGCGACGATACCGTTATCCTCTGGCGGAAAATGCCGTAAACAAAGTGCCGTCGTCCAGGTAGTCGAGTTCTCCGCCAATTGGTATGCCATGCGCCAAAGACGTTATTTTAATATTTTTCTCCTGAAAAAATTTCTTTATGTAGTGATCGGTGGTTTGTCCTTCGACGGTCGCGCTAAGAGCAATGATAATTTCCGAGACATTATCTTCATGGCATCGTTTTTGGAGTTTATCCAACCTGAGGAACTCCGGCCCCTGTCCATCAAGAGACGATAAAAGGCCCTTAAGCACATGATATTGTCCGCCAAAACAAGACGTTCTCTCGATGGCCCATAGATCAGAAACGCTTTCAACAACACAAACGACGTCCCGACGACGCTTTTTGTCGGCGCAAATGGAGCAAACGTCCGCAAAGGCGTCTATGTTAGAGCAAACGGGGCAAACTTTAACGTTTGCGTGAACGTCTCCCATGCTCGATAGAAGAGGTTCCATGCTTTGCTCGCGATTTTTTATCAAATGAACGACTATTCTTCTGGCTGATCTCGGCCCAAGTCCAGGCAATCGTGAAATTTTCTGTATCAATGTTTCTATATCGGGACTCATGTTTTTCCTCTAGCTAAAGAATCTTTCGAAAGCATTCGCTACGACGGCATTTTTGTCAAGAATCATAGGTTCGCACAGTTCGATCATGGAAATAATTTCCTGAATTTTTTTTATCTCTCCGACAATGCAGTTTTGTTTATTCTTTACCGTCGGCTCTAGGATTTTCATTTCCTCTTGACAATTTTCGTCGGCAACATTGTTTAGAGCGTCCGCATACGTTTTTAATATCCTCAAAAAACTGTTTTTTATTATCTCGAAATTGCGGCACAAATTATTATCAATAACGTATTTGGAAATTTTTACGTAAAGACTGCCGTCGTAAAAAAATCCTTTTAGAATATTTTCGTAAATTTCCGCTCCGTTATTTTCGTGCAAATGCAGCGCATATCCGACCGATCCGTTGGACAATTGCGCCAATCTTTCGGAATTCTTTACGCCCATATCATCCAAAATCTCCCGCACGCGAGATGTTTCTAGAGAACAAAATTGGACCTTCGCCGCCCTTGAAAGCAAGGTCCTTGGCACGGCACCGATGTGATTGCAAATCATGATAATCACTGTGTTTTTCGGAGGTTCCTCCAACATTTTCAGCAGGGAATTATGAATATTCTTATTCAAATCGGACGCATTCTCCATTATCACGACGCGCCGTTTAGACAAAGTCGGAGACTTTAAAATTTTCAGCATTAATTTTCTGGAGTCGTCTATGGAAACGGATTCGTTATTTTGCTCCAGCACAAAAAAATCCGGATGAATTTTTAAATCCGCTAATTTATGTATTGGATTTTCCGGATGAATATCCAGAGTATCCCTTTCTGGAACTGTCTCAGAAAGAAGGCATTTTGCGAATTTATGGGCGATTTTGGACTTTCCAATTCCCCATGGCCCGTGAAAAATCCAAGTGGGAAACACTCTGCCGCCAACCAGCGCTTTTGCGAGCATGGCCTCTTCTTTTTCGTGCCCTAATACGGAATTTACTTTATCTGAAATCATAATTTTCTTGCGGCGCACCAATTTTTTAGATAATAGCATTATGTATCCAATCGTGTATACTCTATCGACGATAGTTTTCGCTTTTTGGGAGGAGAATCATGAAGAAAATAGCCGTCGTAACCGGAGGAGCTAGAGGAATCGGCAACGGAATCTCCAGAGCTCTACATGAAGCCGGATACTTGGTCGCCGCTAATTATCACAGCGGAGTCGAAACGGCGAAAAAATTTCATGAGGAAACGGGAATTCCCATTTTTTGTTGGGACGTTTCCAATTATGAAGCGTGTGAAAGAGGAATCGCCGAAGTATGCGAGGCTCTTGGCGGAACCGTCGACGTCCTCGTGAACAACGCCGGAATCACTAGAGATTCCATGCTGCATCGAATGAATCCGGAAGACTGGACAAAAGTTATCGTCACCAATCTCAATTCAGTCTTCAACATGTGTCGCCTAACAATTCCGTCCATGAGAGACAAAAATTTCGGAAGAATAATCAACATAAGCTCCGTAAATGGATTAAAGGGGCAAATTGGCCAATCCAATTACTCCGCCGCAAAAGCTGGCATTTTAGGATTTACCAAATCTCTCGCTTTGGAATCCGCCTCCAAAGGAATTACCGTCAACGCCATTGCTCCTGGATACATTTCAACGGATATGACGGACGCCATAAAAGAAGACGTAAAAGAACGCATAAAAGCCGGCATTCCGCTCGGCAGATTTGGAAAAATCGAAGAAATCGCCCACTCTGTTCTATTTCTGGCGGATGAAAAATCATCCTTCATAACGGGAGCGGCGCTAAGCGTAAACGGCGGTCAGTATTTATAAGGAGTTCATGATGGAAAAAGGTCGCGCATTTGAAACCATAGTCGGTTTTTTTGTCCTAATCGTTGCAATTTTCTTTTTTAACTATGTGTACACAAAATCAGGATTGAAGGGAGTCGACGGATATCTGCTGACGGCAAAATTCGACAGAGCCGACGGACTGGCCGAGGGTACCGATGTGAAAGTAAGCGGCATAAGAGTTGGAAAAGTCGTCTGCACCTCCGTTGATCCCGATACATTTTTTGCCGTCGTAAAGTTTTATGTTTCCAAAGAGCTTAAACTTCCAAAAGACACCAGCGCCAACGTCTCCAGCGACGGACTGTTTGGGGGAAAGTATCTATCTCTAAGTCCAGGCGGAGATGACGAATCCCTAAAAGAAGGCGACGAAATCGCCAACACGACGGGACCAATAAATCTCGAGTCGTTAATTGGCAAGTTTGTTTTTTCCCAGAACAAATCAAATTAAGCGTTTTGTATGTTGCAAAATCTCATGAAACACGATATATCTCTATCCGAGGACTGTTGGGCGCATAGCTCAGAGGTAGAGCACTACGTTGACATCGTAGTGGTCGTAGGTTCGATCCCTGCTGCGCCCACCATTAATTACCAATTGCGAACTGGAAGGTGGATTTGTCTCAAGAAGTGAAAATAAATTCCGATGCGGTCAGATCGCTGGCAGAGCTGCTTAGAGAGACAGATTTAACGGAAATTGAATACCAGGTCGACTCTCTGAGGATAAAAGTGTCCCGTGTAATTCCGCAGTCGGTTGTGCCAGTTATAGCCCAGCCGCAAGTACAGACGGTTCACGACGGGCAAGCGGCGGAAACGAGCGCGCAACAATTTGATAATCTCGAAAATCATCCAGGAGTTATTGAAGCCCAAATGGTTGGCACCGTTTATTTATCTCCAGGGCCGGAGGCCAGTCCGTTTGTTTCCGTTGGAGAGTCTGTTTCGCAGGGACAAACTCTGTTTATAATCGAAGCCATGAAGGTAATGAACATGATTAAGGCTCCTCGTTCCGGAATTGTAAAGCATATTTTCGTAAAGGATTCTCAGCCCGTCGAATACGGAGATCCGATTATTATTATCGACTAATTTAGAAGTGTTTTAATGATAAAAAAAGTACTGATAGCCAATAGGGGCGAGATTGCCGTTAGAATTTTAAGAGCCTGTAAGGATCTCGGAATACAGACGGTGGCCATCCACTCTACGGCGGATGCGGACGCTATGCACGTGCGCTTAGCAGACGAAAGCGTATGCGTCGGTCCTCCTCAACCGCGAGAAAGTTATCTAAACATACCATCTGTCATTTCCGCCGCCTGCGTTTCCGGAGCCGACGCCATTCATCCTGGATTTGGATTTCTCAGCGAAAATTCAACTTTTTCACACATGGTGGACGAGCATGGATTGATCTTCATTGGCCCAAAGGCGGATCACATCGCCATGATGGGGGATAAAATCATGGCCAAAAAGTCGTTTGCGCGTCTCGGACTGCCAATCGTGCCCGGATCAGACGGCGCCGTAACAAATATTAACAAAGCGGTAAAAATGGCCGACGAAATGGGATATCCCGTCCTCATAAAAGCCGCCGCCGGCGGAGGCGGACGCGGCATGAAAGTGGCTCGCTCCAGATTGGAGTTTGTTGAAGCCTACGAAACCGCCCGTCGAGAAGCCGGACTTGCCTTCGGCAACGATCGCGTTTATCTGGAGAAGTATCTAGCCAATCCTCGCCACATAGAATTTCAAATTATCGCCGATAAATTCGGAAATGCAGTTCACCTTGGAGAAAGAGATTGCTCACTCCAGAGAAGAAATCAAAAGGTATGGGAAGAGGCCTTAAGTTCGGTCATAACTCCGGAGTTTAGAGACGAATTTGGAAGAAAAATCGCAAGATCCATTGGGAAATTAGGATATTTAGGAGTGGGAACTCTCGAATTTTTATATGAAGACGAAAAACTATATTTCATAGAAATGAATACCCGTATTCAGGTCGAGCATCCTATTACGGAGTTAATAACCGGAGTCGATATTGTGCGGGAGCAGATTCTAGCGGCCGGCGGAAATAAATTATCCCTGTCCCAGGACGACGTTAAATTCAGCGGTCACGCCATAGAATGCAGAATTAACGCTGAAAATTCGGAAACTTTCATTCCGTCCGCCGGAACGGTAATCAACTATTATTGCCCTGGAGGACCAGGAATCAGAGTAGATAGCGCCCTGTATGACAGATGCAAGGTCCCGCCCTACTACGATAGTCTGATCGCAAAACTAATAGTCCATGCCAACGATCGCGAACAATGTCTGGCCCGCCTCCGAAGAGCTCTTGGAGAATATGTCATAGATGGAATCGATACGCTTATTCCTCTACATCTGAAGCTGGCCAATAATCCGGACGTAATTTCAGGAAATTTTGATATTCATTTTCTTGAAAGAATGTATGAAGAAAACCAATGACATTCTTTCAGGCGTTTTGTTTGGGGGTAATACAGGGAATCACTGAGTTTCTACCGGTGAGTTCGTCCGCCCATGTGGATATTTTTTCGAAGTTGATGAATTTGCCGCATCAGGATAAAGCGTTTAATATTTTTCTAAATATTGGGTCTCTTTTGGCGGTCGTCGTTTTTTTTAGACGCCAAGTAGCGGCCATGTTTTGGGGAGGCGTCGATTTTATCCGCAATAAAAAGACAGACGATCGACTTTTTTTCGTGACAATTCTTCTGGCTAATCTTCCAACGATAACTGTTTTCGGCGCGCTGGAAATCGTTTTTCAAGTGGAAATTAACTCTGCGATCGTTTTGGCCGCGTCTATGATTTTATTTGCCGTTATTTTATATTTGTGCGACCGAAATCCAACGGATAAAGAAAACGCCTCCCGAAAAGATATATTATTGGTCGGACTAGTTCAGCCGCTGTCCTTTATTTCCGGAGTAAGTCGACTGGGAATATGCATGTCAATGATGAGATACCTAAGATACTCCCGCGAGGAAAGTTTTAGATACTCCATGGTGTTGTCCATACCTTCAGTTCTTGGAGCCTGTGGAGTAAAATTAATTAAGGCGCTAATCGGCCAATCCATCATAGAAAATTGGTCTATGGTTGCGGTCGGATGTCTGTCCGCTTTTGTATTTGGAATACTTTCCTTATATGGCGTAATTAGATTTTTACGCAATCACACATTGTTGCCCATAGTAATATACAGAATTCTACTGGGATTATTTGTCATGGCGTCTCAAACGTCGTTTGTTTTCAGTTTTCTAGGATAAAACTGAAAATTACAAAAATATTTTTTATCAAATTAACGTAAAAGAAACTCTTTTGTTGTTTAATTATCAGTGAATACTGGGATAAAACAATGCGAGTAGATATAATAGTTCCGAATTTCGACGACTCTTCCGACGAAGTCACTCTATCTTCATGGTACAAAAAAGTTGGAGATAAAATTTCCAAAAATGAAATAATCGCAGACGCCGAGACGCCATCTGTGGCATGTGGCATTACCTCCAGTAACGATTGCATATTGGCGCAAATTCTTGTAAAAGAGGGAGACGTTATATCTCAAGGATCTAGAATTGCCGTCATAGAGACGGATCTCAATGCGGACATATCCGACATTGTTAAGGATATAGAAAAATCTGACGCAGAATCCATGTCTGCCGTCGTAGATCCCATTATTCAAGAGGAACAAAAAACTCTTCCTCCATCGAATGCCGATCTTCAAGCGGATTCAAACGACAATCGAGAATATAGCCTTTCCGTTCCGTTGGGCGAGGAATCAAAGGAAGAGCTCCTGGAGGAAATAGTCGAAGAATTTTCCGAAAGAACCGAAGATAAGTGCCTTAACATTCTTAAAAACGCCGAAAATCAGGCCAAAGAGGAAGCTCTTAAATTAAAGGAAAAAATTATGGACGAGGCCCAAAAGTTGGCGCTTCTCCAAGCCGAGGAGCTCAAAGCAAAAATTCTAAAAGAGTACGAGGAAAAGGCCACAAAAGACGCCGGCGAAATGCATAAAAAAATCGTTCAGGGATCGCTCTTGGAAGCCGAAAATACAAAGGCAAAACTGATAGAGGAAGCCAAAGAAAAAGCTCTACTGGAGGCTGAAAATCTAAAAAAAGAGATCATAAGCGCCGCAGAAAAAGAAGCAAAAATTAAGGCGGAGGAAACCGTACAAGAGACCGTCGCCCGCGCTCAGGAAGAAGCTAAGCAAAAAGCGGAATCGCTCTCGAAAGAAATCATCGAAGAAGCCATTAGCGCGTCAAAATCCGAGGCTAAGGCGATAAAAAAAGACATTATTCATTCCGCCCAAAAGTATGCCGCAAAGGAATCCGCCGACATAGTAAAAGAGGCAAAGGCAAAATCTCATTTGCAGGCGGAAGAGCTGATCGAGTCCACAACGGCGTTGGCTTTGCGCGAAGCAGAGTCTTTGAGGAAAGAAATCCTAAACGCGGCCCGCAGAGAAATTCAAGCGGCGACAAATGTCAAGTTAGGTTCCGTCGTCAAGGAAATTAACGGCGAAATCGCGACCGCAAAACAAGAAATGCATAAATACGCGACCAAATCCATCGAAGACGTAGAAAATGAAATCGTGGACGAAATCGACACAATATTTGAGAATAAATCCAAGTCCGATCTGCGTAAAAAAATCATTTCAGAAAAAGATTCTAGAGCGGAAGAACAGACGGAAATCATCAAAAAACTGCTGAATTTGGAAAGCGGCGACAATTCCTCGGAATTGTACGCCGACAACTGGAATAAACCAAAATTTTTTGAATCTCCGGAAGATTATAACGAGCCAATTGATATGTTAAGGCGTCGCATTTCTGAAAAAATAAGGGACTCCTACGACGCCTCCGTTATCTCCACGGTGTCGAATGAGGTCGACATGAGCGCAGTTCTAGCTTTAGAAAAAACTTTTGGAAATGCATTTTCTAAAAAACATAACACGAGGTTGGGATTTACTCCATTTTTTGTGTCCGCCTGCATAGCGGCGCTGAAACAATATCGCGTCTTCAACGCCCATATCCATGAAAATGAAATAATTTACAAAAATAATTTTGACATATCTATCATTACCTGCGGAAACGACGGCATTGCGGCTCCGGTCATTAGGCATGCGGACGCCCTAACCATCGCCGAAATAGAAAAAGCGATGATTCGCCTTTCTAAGAGAGCGATGGAAGGCGCTTTATCCATTGAAGAGGTCTCCGGCGGCACGTTTACGGTGATTAACGCGGGAATTTACGGATCGCTCATAGGAACTGATTTGTTAACGCCGCCTCAGGTCGCGACTCTTAGCGTTCACAAAATGCACAATCGACCGATCGCCACCGATAATGGAATTGAAATAAAGCCAATGCTTTATATTTCTCTGTCCTATGATCATAGAATTTCCGATACGAGAAAAGCGTCCGAGTTTCTATCCAACATAAAAAGCTATGTGGAAAATCCAGGCTGGCAGATTCTTGGTCTCTAGATAAATTCCCGTTTGAAAGTCTCAGAACGTCTACAAAATCGAATGTATTCGAGGATTTTAGAAACAATTAAAGACGTCGACAATATTCGTTTTTTTACAAGACGCGGCGGACGACGGCGTTCTATAATCCCATAGGCCAACGGGGACGAGGAGTAAACCGCAGATCGGAAAATTGTCCCGCCATAAATTTTTCCACTCCGAGCCAGGCGATCATGGCGCCGTTATCGGTGCACAGTTGGATTGGGGGAGCGACAAAACGTAATCCGCATTGATCACAGACGTTTTGCAACGCCGCTCGTACGGCTTTATTAGCCGCCACTCCTCCGGATACGACCGCCGCCGATGGATTTCTATCCCCGCATATCTCTATAGCCCGTTTTATTTTATAAACCAGAATATCTATAACGGCCCTTTGAAAACTGGCGCATAGATCTAGCCTATCCTGCTCCGTTTGACATTTTTCAGCTGCGACGCGAACCGCCGTTTTTAATCCCGCAAACGAAAAATCGCAGGAGTCTTTTCTGCACAGAGGACGCGGCAACAAAAAACGTCGATCGTCGCCGCCAAGAGACATTTTTTCAATGATTGGTCCTCCTGGATATCCCCATCCAAGAAGTTTGGCGACCTTGTCAAACGACTCTCCAATGGAATCGTCGACGGTTTTTCCAATGACATTAAAACGATCGACGGCATGAACCATACACAATTGACAATGACCTCCGGAAACCAACAGCAATAGATAAGGAAAATTCAAGTCCTCCGTCAATCGAGCAGACAGCGCGTGGGCCTCCAGATGATTTACAGCGATAAAAGGAATGTTCATGGCCATGGAAACGGACTTGGCAAAAGTAGCGCCGACAATTACTCCTCCAATCAGTCCTGGACCGCATGTTCCGGCCGCGACCGATATATCCGACATATCCAATCGCGCGTCCTCCAGAGCTTTTTTCACGACCAAATGAATTTTTTCCAAATGAGCTCGAGCGGCCACCTCCGGCACCACTCCGCCGAACAGACGATGTTCGTTAATTTGGGAATAAACGACGTTAGAAAGGATTTGCTTATCCTCCGTTACGATGGCGGCGGCAGTTTCGTCGCAGCTGGATTCTATTCCCAAAACATACATCAATCTATCATTTCAAAATTATCTTTATTTTCGAAAAGAGCGAATACTATTTGATTGTTCAGTTTATGACTTGGACAAAAAGCGTCGAATCGCGCCATAATCGCGCCTCCAATTAAAGATAAATCCCCTATCACGTCTAAAATTTTATGGCGAATCGGTTCGTTGGGCAATCGCAGACCATTTTCGTTAAGAGGATTCCCCTTATCATCAAAAACCAGAGTATTCTCAAGGGAAGCGCCGGAGGCCAAATTGTTTTTTCTCAAAAAATCCATATCCGCA
Organism: Holosporaceae bacterium; assembly: GCA_031276835.1. Lineage (GTDB taxonomy): Bacteria > Pseudomonadota > Alphaproteobacteria > UBA3830 > UBA3830 > JAIRMQ01. The sequence continues at coordinate 11,118 of JAISMI010000018.1, forward strand.
AAAAAACCAAAAGTTCTGGCCGGCGCTATTTCTTTTAGAAAATTGTCTTTGGAAAAATCAAAGCGCATTGGATCCGTTTTTAGTCCTTTTTGGGTGAAATCGCATTTTATATTTATGCTGAATGAATCCGCGGGAGTCAACGACGCCCATTTTTTCCCATCCTGAACTTTTACCGGTTTCATTAATTTACAAACGCGTCGCCGATGCGACAATTGTTCTATTCCCGTCGCTAAAAACGCCTCGACAAACGGCAAGGCGCTGCCGTCCAAAATTGGTATTTCATCGCCTTCAACGTCGACGACGGCGCCGGTTATTCCCAATCCATACATGGCGGAGGATAAATGCTCTATCGTGGAAACGCTGGAGCCGTTCGCACCTGATAACTTTGTGCACATCGTCGTCTCGGACGCCATATTATATAACGCTTCAATTGAATCTTTTTTTGTACGGAACGCCACTCCGTTTTCATCGCGCGGACAGACCGTAATACGACACGGATTTCCGCTGTGCACGCCTATTCCCTCAAAGGAAACGGCCGCTTTTAACGTGGATTGAAGCAATAGCTTTCCCCAAATTTAAATTTAAACGATTCCATCGTAGTTGACATGTTGATTTTTATCAATCTTTATTATATTGGTTATACTAAGGTCGAGGCGTGATGTTCTCCTTGTGTGTTTGTTTTTATTTCTGCATTGCGGCTCGTCCTTTTAAACTCAGAAAAAATGAAAGAACAACATGCATTCGAGCGACAGGAATAAATTAAGACAGTACGTTGAAAAAATTGAAAACTTGGAAGTGGAGAAAACAGAAATCCAGGAGCATATCTCCGACGTATATAAACAAGCGAAATCCGATGGATTCGATCCAAAAATCATGAAGAGAATTATAAAAATAAAAAAAATGAAAACGGAAGACCGCGAAACGGAAGATATGCTTCTGGATACCTATATGCTGGCGTTGGGACTAATTTCCTCGGATGAAGAACCAGAACAGTGATAAAATCGTCAAAAATCGCCGATCCGTCGGTAAATCATGGATTTTTTGGAAGAAAATATGGGAAAAGCGTCGGATTTTATGATTCTCTCAACTGCAGTAGATTTGTCGGCGACAATCCGGAAGTAGTTTTACAAAATCTAAAAATCGTACAGAACGAGATGCGGGCGCGTAATCTAATTACTATGAATCAGGTTCACGGCAACGCGTGCGCCGTAGTCGACGACCAAACCTCGTCCGATATGCAAATCGACGCCATGGTCACAAAAACTCCCGACGTCGCCATCGGAGTCCTGACGGCAGACTGCGCTCCGATACTATTGTGGGATAAAGTCAATCGCCTAATAGGCGCAGTCCACGCCGGATGGCGCGGAGCGGCGTCCGGAGTTATCCAATCGACGATTCAACAGATGGTCCAAATCGGCGGAGATCCAAAACATATTTTGGCCGCCATAGGTCCTTGTATCTCAATGGAAAATTATGAAGTCGACGACGAATTTAAAAATAATTTCAATGGAAAGGGCGATTGTTTTCGCATAATAAATTTCAAAATGCATTTTGATCTGCCCCTATATTGCCGCAACCGTCTGCTGGAATCCGGATTGGACGAAGACAACATAGACGTCGTCGAAATAGACACCTACGTAGATCGGGAAAACTATTTTAGCTATCGTTTCGCAAATAAAAATACGCGGGGAATCTGCGGCCGCCAAATTTCTGTCATATGCCTGAGGTGAAAAATGGAAATAGTCTACGCTAGAAATTCAAAGGAATTGGCCAAAGCATGCGCCAAAGAGCTCTCTTTTCCCGCGTTTCCCGCAAATGTAAGGCGCTTCAACAACGGTGAAATCGCGGTTTCCACGCCCAAAAATTTTCACGACGTAATTGTTATGACGTCCACAGTTAAAAACGACGACTGGATAGAACTATTTCTTTTGCTGGACGCCCTAAGAGACGCAAAAAATCTTATTTTATGCATTCCCTACATGGGCTATTCCCGCCAGGACATACAAAATCCCAATGAATCCTTCGGAGCCGGTTTATTTTCTCGTTTGCTGGAGACCATGAACATTTTTCGTTGTATAATCCTAGATAATCATGGCGAACCTTTCGTTCGAATTCCCACTTTTCACGCGTCCGCCGCTAAAATTTTCGAGTTAGACGTCATAAGCAAATACAATCCGAGTCAGATTGTGGCGGTTTCTCCGGACATAGGCGGAGCGTATCGCGCCAGCGCCATCGCCAGGTCAATCGGATGCGATTTTGCCATCTGCAATAAAGCTCGAGACGTGTTTGGCGAGTTAAAAAAAGCCAACGTCATTGGCAACGTCGCCAACAAAATCTGCGTTCTGATAGACGATATAATAGACTCTGGATCCACTATGTGCTATGCGGCAGACTCTCTACTGAAGGCCGGATGCAAGGGAGTGGTCGCCTACGCTTCTCACGGAGTCCTGTCCAAAGGAGCTGTGGAAAAACTAGAAAAATCAGACAT
>JAISMI010000024.1 GCA_031276835.1 Holosporaceae bacterium
AAATAAACGTAATTGAACTTCCGTAGACCATAACTTTTTTGTAACTCTGGAGTTTCTCGGATAAAAAAGTCGCGAGGGGAATACCTAATATTGTTCCAAGATAGGTTAGACTGACTATAGAGGCCGCTTTAACCGCGTCGATTCCGTATATCTGCTTCACAAAAGATATTCCCCAAACGTCGCAAAATGAAGAAGCCGGCCCGAAAATTGCCATGGAAAAAAGACCTATCCAAATGAACTGTACATTGGAAAAAATTATTTTTAACGAATCCAGGACGCCATAGTAATTTTTCGTTTGACGACTATCCTTTTCGTAGGTTTTTGCAACGGAAGCTGGATTTAATTTTTTTTCGTAAACGGTCCAATAGCCGACGATTGCCGAAATAATACCGAGGACTCCGAATCCCAATACTATGTTTCTCCAGTGGTATATTTTGGACAGGGCGGCCAACAGCGGACTCAGGAATACCGGTCCAAGACTGCCGAAAGAAACTCCAATACTGGACGCCAGAGCGCTTTTTTGAGGGGGAAAAAAATTGTCGGAAATTTTCAGTAATAAAACTAAGGAGAACGAGCAGCCAAATCCCAAAAATAACTGTGAAAGCGAAGCCACAAAATAGTTGTCGACGCTCACAAACGCAATTATTCCTATGGCCGCACATAAAAAAGCGACCGTCAGCGTAGATTTTAGATTGAATCTATCTATTAGTATTCCAACGGGTATTTGGGCGATCATGTAGGCGAAAAAGAATAAACTTACTAATTGTCCCATTTCAGTGGCGCCTATGGAGAAATAACGCTGTAGGTCTCCGTTTAGAACGTTCAAAATAACTGAACGTATTCCATATTGATATATGAAAAAGAAAACGCCAAAAATCCATAAAATAACGGACGATTTATATTCGATTGTTTTTTGATTCATTATGCGGTCGTTTCCACCAATCTTGTAAACCATTTTAGCTTTTTATATCTAATGTAAATGACAACAGAATTTACAATTCCTATAATCGGCAACAACGTGTATGTAACTCTGATGGTTGTGAGATTTCCGGTAAAATATAAAACCGCTGTCGGAAGAACGCATCCTACCCATAGGGTTATTAATTCGAGATACATGGGAAATTTTGTATCTCCTCCGGAGTTCAATACGCCGCATATCAGGTAGTAGACGCCGTCGGTAAATATAACTATCCACATACTCACGAAAACAAATTGAAAGTCGGAACGCAAATGAACCGTGCTTTCGTTGGCGCCGTCTATAAACCAGAACATAATGTCCTGATGAAAAACCAGCGGTATTGAAAAAATAGCGCACACGACGATATTGAGCTTTAAAAATAACGTTAGTAAATCTTGTATTTTCTGTAGGTCGTTATTTCCAATGAGATTGGCGCTTAGCGAAGATAGAGCACGTCCGCTTCCGTCGGCAAAGAATATAAAAACGACCCATACGCTTACGGCGAACGTCTCTATTATGGCTAGGTCTTTGGAGGTGTAATTAAACATTGATAAAATTATGAACCAGGCCAACAGAGACATCAATTTCCCCAGGGACAGTGGAAATCCAGTTTTTATACAATCGAAAAACAGTTTTTTTCTGAATTTATTATCTGAAGTGTTGTAGGTTTCTCTATTTTTTTTATTTAAAAATATGATAAGTAGGGTTAGCGCGTAGATTATTGCGCTTATTACGGTCGCGGTTGCAGAGCCCGCAATTCCCATAGGAGCGACATATCCCTCTATTCCAAAAACTAGACCTATGTTCAGGAGAAAATTTAGTATATTTATCGATATAACTACGGAGATTATTATAAAACTTTTACCGCGGCCAATAAAAAAAGCGCTTAGGGCGGCGGAAATTGCCTGCAATCCAGCAAATGGAGCAAGAATTTTCAAGTATTTTATTCCGTCCTGTCGACAATATTCCGGAAAAATATCCAGATGATGACAAAAAATGGCCAATGGAATGAAAACAAAAAATGATAAAAGTCCGAGATAAACCATTTGCCATGCCGCCCATCCGGTTTTTTTATATTCTCCCATTCCGTTATACTGTCCCACAAAAACCGTTGCGATTTGGGCGATGCTTACCACTATGAAGCTTATCATGGCAATGAAATTTCCGGCCAATGCGGCGGCGTTCATAGAATTCAAAGAGTAATGGGCGAGGACTAGCCGGTCGACGTTAAACATCAAACTGGCCGACAAAGACGTCAGCACCAGAGGGATAGAAAATTTTAAAATTTCCTTTAGGTTATATTCATAATTTTTCATGTTCTCAAAAATCGTATAATATGCAATTATCAGGATATTACATAAATCGTTTTGGTGCAAATATGAGAATTGGACTTATCGGAGCTACCGGAAAAATAGGGACTATTTTGTCCAGAATGATACCGTCTATGGAATTGAGCGGAGGAGCGTCCAGTAAAACGTCCGATGCGGAACTGGAAAAAATTGTTGTCGGCAGCGATGTTTTGATAGATTTTTCAGTTCCCGATTCAACTTTAAAGACGATTGCGACGGCGGCGCGGCATAAGGTGCCGATGGTGACTGGAACCACGGGTCTTTCTGAAAAAGATTTTGCCAGAATAAAAGAATTTTCTCGAACGACGCCCGTTCTGCACGCCGCCAATTTTAGTTTAGGTATTCAGCTTATGGCAATTTTGGTAAAAAAGTGCTCGGATGTTCTGGCGGATTTCGATTTTGGCATTCTAGACAGGCATCACAATCGCAAGAAGGACGCTCCTTCCGGAACGGCGTTATTTCTGGCGGATCACATGTCGAAGCCGCCGCAAATTGTCTCTTTGAGGGAGGGAAACATACATGGAGAACACGTCTGCGATTTTGTTGGAGAAAACGAAATGCTATCCGTTTCCCATCGGGTCTTTAATCGGGAAATATTCGCCGACGGAGCCTTAAAATGCGCCCAATGGATTGTGGGAAAAAGTCCGCGATTATATTCCATGAAGGATTATCTAGAGGACGTTACGAATGTCTAGGGTTGAAGAAATCTGCAGAAGACTGGAGGCGTCCATAAACGAGCCAAAATCGGAGCTGAATTACGCGTCCGATTATACGTTTCTAGTGGCGGTTGTTCTATCCGCTCAAACGACGGACGTGCAGGTTAATAAAGTTACGTCTCGATTATTTGAAAAATGCAAAACGGCGGACGATGTTTTAAATATGGGACTGGAACGGCTGACCGATGAAATTCGCTCCATTGGACTCTATAGGAATAAGGCTAAAAACATAATCGAACTGAGCAAAATATTAAAGTTGAAATTTAATTCAAAGGTGCCGGATACTCGAGAAGATCTTGAATCGTTGCCAGGAGTGGGGCGCAAAACGGCAAACGTCGTTTTGAACGCTCTATTTGGTAAATCGACCATTGCCGTAGACACTCATGTGCTGCGTTTGAGCAAAATACTGGAATTTTCTCGCGCAAACGATCCGCTGAAAGTTGAAAAAGATCTGGAGAAGCTCATTCCAAGCGCATATAAGAAAAATATCAGCAATTTATTGGTTCTTCACGGCAGATACGTTTGCAAAGCCCAAAAACCGAAATGTCGCGATTGCGTTTTATTTGATTTATGTAACGGCGCAACAAAAAATATGATCCAATAATGCGTTTTATAGAAAAAGTTGTTAATTTATTCATATTATTTGTATATCATGGTTGGCGTGCTTATTATTTGTTTCAGTTGTCGAGGAAGAAATGTTAGAGAAGAATTTTAATCCCGAATCTTTCGAAAGAAATTTTTCATTTGAAATAGAAGCGTCTTTACGCGAACCGAACGCCAAACCGTTTATGATTTTACTTCCTCCTCCCAACGTTACGGGATCCCTCCATTTGGGGCATACCCTATGCTACACGATACAGGATATTATCGCCCGCTACAAAAGACTAAAGGGATACGACGTTTTATTTCAACCAGGATTCGATCATGCTGGAATCGTTACGCAGTTGCTGGTGGAGAAGCATCTCTATGAAAATGGAGTGGAGAAGGGGACTCTAACGCGCGAATCTCTTCTTAAGGAAATATGGTTCTATAAGGAGAATTCCAGCAACGCGATTTTAAATCAGATGAAAATTTTGGGAATCTCCTGCGATTTTTCCAGAATTAGATTCACAATGGACGAGGACGCTAAAAAAGCCGTTCACAAGCTTTTTGTTATGTTGTTCAAGGACGGTATTCTGTATCGTGGGAGAAGAATGGTCAACTGGGATCCGCTTATTAGATCGGCCGTATCTGATCTTGAGGTTGTGGAAAAGGAAGTGGACGGGCGTCTTTGGCATATTAAGTATATGTTGGCGGATTCCTCCGATTTTATAACCGTGGCGACAACTAGACCGGAAACTTTGTTCGGAGATAGCGCCGTTGCCGTTAATCCCGATGACCAGAGATATCGACGTTTTATCGGAAAAGAAGTTATTCTTCCCCTGACAAATAGAAAAATTCCTGTAATTGCGGATAAATATGCGGATCCGGAAAAGGGAAGCGGCGCCGTAAAAATTACTCCGGCGCACGACTTTAACGACTATGAAATTGGAATGAAAAATAAACTTCCAATCGTCAACATAATGGATTTTAACGGAGAATTGAACGAAAATGTTCCGGAGCTTTTCCAAAAAATGGATCGCTTTGAAGCTCGTAAAAAAGTGGTCGAGCTGTTGGAAAAGAAAGAACTATTAGTAAAAGTAGAAAATATAAAGCAGAAAATTCCGTTTGGAGATAGATCGGACGTTCCGCTGGAGCCGATAATTACTCATCAATGGTTTATTAACTGTGAAAGATTGGCGTCTTTGGCCATTAAAGCCGTTGCGGACGGCAAGACTAAATTTATTCCTAAACATTGGGAGAATTTATACTTTGAGTGGTTGAAAAATGTCAGACCTTGGTGTATTTCCAGACAAATTTGGTGGGGGCATCGCATTCCGGCCTGGTATGGACCGGACGGTCAGGTTTTTGTTGCGGAAAATTTTGAAGAGGCCATGGGGCAGGCGATAAAATTTTACGGTAAAAATAGAGTCGAATTAACTCAGGACGGAGATGTTCTTGACACTTGGTTTTCATCCGGCATGTGGCCTTTTATCACGCTTGGATGGCCTCAAAATACCGACGATTTAAAAAGATTCTATTCCAAAATGATCGTGGTTACCGGATTCGATATAATTTTCTTCTGGATAGCAAGAATGATGATGATGAGCGTCTATTGTATGGATGATGTTCCTTTTTCAGAGGTTTATATTCACGGTCTTATTCGGGATATAAAAGGACAAAAAATGTCCAAATCGAAGAAAAATGTCATAAATCCGATTGATTTATGCAAAAAATACGGCGCCGACGCTCTTAGATATACTCTTGCGTCGATGTCGTCTCCTGGAAGGGACATAAAAATGACGGATCACTTGGTGGAGAAGGGAAGAAACTTCCTAACAAAACTTTGGAACGTCGTACGATTCGCCCAGATGAAGGGATGCATATATAATCGAGAATTCGATATAAACGCAGTTTCTCATCCGGTCGCGCAGTGGATTATCCACAAAGTGAAGCAAATGGTATTGGATGTTGAAAATTCGATGGAAAATTATCGTTTTGACGAAGCTGCAAATCATCTTTATCAATGTCTATGGGGGTCCTTTTGCGATTGGTATTTGGAATTTATTAAGCCGATTTTGCAGCAATCGCCCGCGGGTTTCACTGATAATAATCGATATAGTTTATCTCATACCCTGTTGAAAAAAGATATCAGGGACGCGACGGCTTGGGCCATTTTGCAATTCATAAAGGTTTTATATCCAATCGCGCCGTTTATCGCTAAAAAGCTCAGTGGAGAAATGGGGGTTTTAGAGATGAGTTGGCCGGATGTTTCCAATATAAACGCGGATTTCAGTGATGGAGTTGGCGAAATAGAGTTTGTGAAAACGACGATTTCTTCCATTAGATCTCTGAAACAGTGTCTGTGCTTTTCGGTGAAGGAAAAACTTGGAGCGCGCATAGAGAGCGTTAATCCGGCTGTTGAAGACCTGCTCTTCAAGTACGCCGATATCATCCAAAATATGGCGGGCGTCTCCCTGGATAATATCTCGGGACAAACGGTTCCGGTCGTTCTAGATGGAGCCATTATCCACATAGGCGTTGGAGGCCAAATGAACGTTAACGAGGAAAAAGCAAGACTGCGTAATGAAGTCCAAAAGCTTTTAAAGAGTAAAGACGAGGCCATTGCGCGACTTTCCAATAATGATTTCTTGAATAAGGCGACCGAAGAAGTGGTTCAAGAGCATAAAGAAAGAGTTGACGAGATCGCCGATAAAGTCCAGAAAATCAATTACGTTATCCAAAGTTTGGAAGTAATATAAACATGAAAAATTCTTTTGATATCCGATGAATCGATATAAAATTACCGTGGAGTATGACGGAACTCCGTTTTTCGGATGGCAACGGCAGAAGGGATTGGACACGGTTCAGGAGCGTCTTGAAAATGCGGTTTTTCCTCTAACCAAAAAGCCGACTATCCTATATGGGGCTGGACGTACCGACGCCGGAGTTCACGCCGTTGGTCAGGTGGCGCATTTTGATACGGAATACGATCTTGACTGTTTTTGCATATTGACTTGCATGAATGCGCATCTTAGGGCGACGCCAATTGGAGCGTTGTCTGTGGAAAAAGTTTCCGATCAGTTCGACGCGCGCTTTAGCGCCGTTGAAAGATCGTATACTTATAAAATTTTAAACCGCAGAACAAAAGCCTGTCTGGATATGAATAGGGTATGGCGCCTAATTCCGTATATCGATGAGGAAAAAATGAACTCGGCGGCCCAATGTTTGGTGGGAAAACATGATTTCTCGTCTTTTCGAGCCGCCGGATGTCAATCCGGTTCTCCCCTAAAGACATTAAATAAAATATCCGTCGAACGGAGCGGAGATATTGTTACAATTAAGACTTCCGCCCGCTCCTTTTTATATCGTCAGGTAAGAAACATTGTCGGATCGTTGGTTTTGGTCGGATGCGGAAAGTGGAGTCGGCAAGATTTCGAGAATATTTTGGCGGCAAAGGATAGAACAAAAGCCGGACCAACGGCTCCCGCCTGCGGGCTATATTTAACATCTGTTACGTATTAAAAATGTATTTTAACAAAAATAGAAAATTCCGCTATCGATTAACGCTTTGTATTTACTAAAATTAAATTTTGTGCTATCGTTAATCCAATAGTTTTTGATGTCTGCAATGAAAATATTTTTTGTTTATTCCTCTAACGTCAAATCAAAAAGCGCATTTCGCTTTATGATGAAAGAATACGGTCAGGCGAGTATAGACGAAGCCGAATGTATCGTGGTGCTTTCAGGCGACGGAATGATTTTGAGGGCGTTTCATGAAAATTTCGAGAGAAAAATTCCTATCTACGGCATGAATCGCGGAGGAATAGGATTTCTCACCAATAGATATTCAAAAGAAAATTTGGTAGAAAGAATTAAACGGGCGGTTTCGGTGAAAGCTCATCCGCTTAGGGTGATTGTAGAAAAAAATAATGGGGAAAAATTCAGCGATATCGCTTTGAATGAAGTATATCTACTGCGGGAAACCCACCAATCGGCGAAAATTCAAATAAAAGTCAATGGCGCTATAAGAATGAAGGAGTTGGTTTGCGACGGTCTAATATCTGCGACTTCGCTTGGCAGTACCGCCTACAATTATTCGGCTTTTGGACCGATACTTCCCATTAGCTCAAAATTGATTACGCTTACTCCGATTAGTCCGTTTAGGCCGCGAAATTGGCGCGGAGCGCTTCTACATTCGGATACTGTCTTGGATTTAGAGGTGCTTGACAACATCAGAAGGCCGGTATGCGCCGTCGCCGACTATGTGGAATTTAGACAGGCTCTCAGAGTGAGCATTTTCGAAGATCGGAGCGTAAGTCTTAATCTGTTGCTTGATAAAGAAAACTCTCTGGATAAGAAAATCCTAGACGAACAATTTGCAACTTGATTGTGAACCTATATTTGTATATAGTCTGATGGAAAATTATGGAGTTCTAAAATGGCCAAAACTGCCGCGATGACCGTTAAAATGCTTAGTACGGCGGATACGGGTTTTTTCTATGTGAAAAAAAGAAATCCGCGCAAACAGCCGGAAAAAATGGAAATGAAAAAATACGATCCCGTGGTTCGTAAGCATGTGCTATTTAAAGAAGCCAAAATTAAATAATATTGGATGACTGGGGAACTCGAGTACGTTAATCATCTGACTTCGTTAATTGAAAAATCCTGGAGTTGCAGATGGCTTTATGGGAAATAATTTGCCGTTCAAAATAGATTATGCTATAATAACTACTACTGATGGATAATTTTGTCGGTTGAAATATCGGAGCATAGCTCAGCCTGGTAGAGCACAGCCTTCGGGAGGCTGGGGCCGGAGGTTCGAATCCTCTTGCTCCGACCATATTTTATGACGGGAGATTAAAGTGAAGGCTTTTTATTCTAAAAATAGAATGATTCTATATGGCATACTGGCTATAATTTTATTATTTTTTAGTTTCTTATATAAATTTAAAAATAATGCGAATGATCAACATTTATTTAGGCCTCCGGCGGTTACCGTCAGCAATGCGGTTTTTGGTCCGGTCGCCAGATATGTCAATGCGATAGGCACTTTGCGTCCGTTTGATTCGGTCATGATAAAATCCGAAGTGAACGCCAAGGTGGACAAAATTCATTTTGAGGAGGGGGCCGTCGTCAAGGAAAATGATCTTCTTATAGAATTGGACGATTCCGTCGCCAAAGCTCAATTGATGGAGGCCGAAGCCCTATACAGAAGAGCGAAGAGCGAGTTCGAGCCCATAGAAAAGTTGGCGGATAAGGGAGCCGCCGCTCGAGTTAAAAGAGACACTTCGAAGGCGGAAATGGAGAAATGCGCCGCCAGCGTTAATTCCTATAAAACCAATTTGGGAAAACATAAAATTCACGCTCCCTTCGGAGGAATTGTGGGGTTGAAGGAAATAAGTAGAGGACAATTTGTTTCTCCAGGTGCAGAGTTAGTGAAAATAGTGGATTGTCATCCCCTTAAAGTTGATTTCAAAGTTACCGAAGTGGACATTGGCAATATTCACGTGGGACAGGAAATACAAATTTTGATTGGAGGAGACAAGACGCAGGTATTTTCGGCGAAAATTACGGCCATTGATCCGGAAAGCGACAAAATAACTCACAGTTTTGACGTGAGGGCGATTTTAGATGTTCCCGAAGAAGTTGCTCTAACTTCGCAGCTTCTAAAACCAGGCAGATTCGTCAGCGTGAAGATCGCTATTGACGGAAATCAGCAGGGAATTGTGATTCCCGAAAGCGCGTTGGAAAAAATCGGCGACGAATACACTGTGTTTCGAGTAATGGATGGAGTCGCCATTCGAACTTTAGTGACCGTCGGAGTTCGTCGCGACGGTAATGCAGAGATTATCACCGGAATAAACGAGGGAGACGTGATAATAACCAGCGGTCAAAATGGCGTTTTGGACGGAAAAGAGGTATCGATAAAAAGCGACGTCTCGACGTCCGATATGGTCAAAGCGGTTGACGAATTGAACAGGCAACGGAAGTTTGTCGATAAAAAGCCAATCCCTCCCAATCGTCGAATAAAGAGGAATATGTAGCCAATGGAATTAACCGAATTTTGCATTAGAAGGCCAGTTTTTTCTACCGTTTTAACGTTGATGATCGTGGTGCTGGGAATAGTGTGCCAATCCAGACTGCAGATGCGTAAAAATCCACAGGTGGAGAAGTCGTTTATTACCGTAGAGGCCGAATTTCCAGGCGCGAGTCCAAAAGTTGTCGAATCCCAAATTACTAAAATATTAGAAGGGTATTTTGCCACCATTCCAGGATTGGAGTTAATGACCTCCCGAAGTTCGAACGAAAAAAGT
>JAISMI010000034.1 GCA_031276835.1 Holosporaceae bacterium
CCCAGGCGATATTTTCCAACCTTCTTTTTACCTCGTGAATGGACGGAGCAAATATGTTGCTTCTATATTTTAGTCCGGACGTTTTGAGTAAAAGCACGTCCTGAACTCTTTCATTGCCGTCAAATTCTATTTTTTTGATACAAAAATCGGCGTTTGGAGATTTTATAATTTTATCCCAATAAAAATAAACTCCGCCGGAAATCACCCCAATAAATACAAGCAGTAAAAAAAAATTACTTCTAAAAACATAGTTAAAATAACGTAGCACTATTCACCGACTTTATTTTTTTCACCAAGGCGTATTATTTCCCATTCTAAGCGAATTCCGGAATTTTCGAAAACTTTTTGTATAACCAATTCTCCGAGATTTTCTATGTCGTCGGGAGTGGCGGAGCCCTCGTTAACGATAAAGTTGCAGTGTTTCTGTGAAATAACCGCGCCCCCTAATTTCATGCCGCGACATCCGGCCGCATCTATCAGTTCCCAGGCTTTTTTGCCCTCTGGATTCTTGAACGCAGATCCGCACGACCTTTGATTTAACGGCTGACTACTTCTGCGCTTGGCGACGACGTCGTCCGTTTTTCTGGGAATGGAATAATTCGCCTCCTTTGTGCTACGCAGCCAGGCGCGAGTTATGATCAGATCGTCGGAAATTCCAGAATTTCTGTATTTAAACTCGACGTCGGCGGATTTAATCCATTTTATTTGTCCTGAGAAATTCACTCCTTCGAATTCCATCAATATATCGCCAATTGACGATCCGTAGCATCCGGCGTTCATTCTAATTGCTCCGCCGATCGTTCCTGGAATTCCCATAAGGAATTCAAATCCTCCAAGATCATAATTCATGGCCACAGAGGACAATTTTCCGCAACCGACAGCCGCTCCCACCTCGAGAACATTTTCTTCCACAAAGATCCTGTTGAAAAAACCTCCGAGCATTATGACGACTCCAGAAATTCCCCCCGACCGAATTAAAACGTTGGACATGGCGCCAAGAACTGTTATGGGAAGATCCTCCGGCATATTTTTCAAAAATAGAATCAGATCGTTTATATCTTCGGGAATAAATAAAATTTCCGCAACTCCTCCGACGCCAAAGAAGGATTTTTTGCCTACGTCGGCGTTTTCTCGCAATATCCCTTTTACCGACGGAAATTTACCAATTATGGACATTACTTTTTCCCGCTTATCTCTGCAAATTCGTCGGCAAACTTGTAGGCCCATTGGGTTATGTCGCCGGCTCCCAAAAAGATAACCATGTCTCCGGATCGTATTTTATCCTTGATTTCATGAATTAACGACGGCAAATCCGGCGTAAAACTAGCCGGCGTCGCTCCATTTTTGCCCAGAAGATCCAGCAGAGAAAAATGATCCACGCCATTGTGCTTTTCTCCGGCGGAATAGATTGGAACGACAAAAATATGATCGCTCAATTCTAAAACTCTGGCAAAATCCGCTAAAAAATTGCGCAAACGAGTATGTCTATGGGCTTGAACGACCGCAAATATTTTTCCGACAACGGCGTTTCTCGCGCCCTTGAGAACAGCTTCTATCTCCGCCGGATGATGGGCATAGTCGTCTATGATTTTTACGCCGTCGATTTCGGCGACGTTGGTAAATCTTCTCCTGACCCCCATAAAAGATCCCAACGCAACCCGCATATCCTCCTCGGGTATCGATAATTCCAGACCGACGGAAACGGCCGCCAGCGCATTTTGAACATTATGGGCGCCAAACATATTTAGAGTAAAATTTTCCCAAATATTACTCTTAAGTTTATATCTTTTGACCACGTCGTCCGAAAACGCCATGTTAAATTCCGCCCCGCTGCTGGACAGAACCAAATTTGTACAAGAAACGTCGGCTTTTTCCGCCGATAGTCCATAGGTGATTACTCGGCGATCTATTATTCTTTCGGAGATTTTTTTCACCTCCAGATGATCCGCGCATAAAATCGCCGTTCCGTAGAACGGAATATTTTCTATAAAATTAGAAAACAATCCGCTCAGCTCGGAAAAACTGTTAAAATTATCAATGTGATCAAAATCAATATTGGTGACAACCGCAATGGTAGACATAAGCCTTGCGAAAGATCCATCCGATTCGTCGGCCTCCACGACAATCCAATCTCCGGCCCCGAGACGGGCATTGCTGTTGTAAGCATTTATCACTCCGCCGTTGATTACGGTTGGATCCATGCTTGCCTGGTCTAGCATAGCGGCAATTAGCGAAGTGGTGGTGGTTTTTCCATGAGTTCCGGCAACCGCTATGGATAACTTCATTTTCATAAGTTCCGCCAGCATTTCCGCTCTTTTTATGACGGGAATCCCCAATCTTCTCGCCTCCACGATCTCCGGATTATCTTTTGCCACGGCTGAAGACACGACTAGAACAGAAGCGCCGCGGGCGTTTTCGGAATTATGTCCTATTTCTATATGAACTCCTTTTCGGACAAGTTTTGTGGTCATTGCGTTGCTCTTTATATCACTGCCGCTAACTTTGTATCCCAAATTAACCAAGATATCGGCAATTCCGCTCATGCCTATACCGCCGATTCCCACAAAATGGACCACGCCGGCGCTAATGGGGAATTTCTTCATTTCTGACTATCTCCAAGCGATTTCCAACAAGTTCAACCAATTTTATAAAACTGTTCTCCGCAACGCGACTAACAGAGTCATTCATCATATGAAATGACGCGATTTTTAGCAATTCCCTATTCTCTAGAATCTGATGAATAATTTTCCCTAATTTTTCAGAGATTCCATCTTTTTCTTCCAAAACCCAAGCGGCTTTTTTATCTTCATAGCGTTTAGCGTTGTGAAACTGATGATTGTCCGACGCGTTGGGATAAGGAATCAATATGGCCGGACGTCCCATGACGGATAACTCCGATAGCGTAGACGCTCCGGATCTGCAAATTACCAACTGAGAATCGGCCATAATTGTCGCCACGTCGCGCAAAAAATTTTTTAACGTCGCTTTTACTCCGAGACTCGCATAAATTTGCGATAGTTCTTCAGAATCTCCGTAACTCGCCTGTTGAATTATTTCTATATGTCGCCGATCCTCCGGATTTAGCATACCCAAAGCGTCCGGAATTATTTTAGAAAACGACGCCGCGCCTTGACTGCCTCCAATAACAAGAATTTTAACGATTCCATCGCATTCGTAGGGAATGTCGCAAACAAAGTCGCTTCGAACGGGAGCCGGCGTTTCCATCCACTTTCCATCCAATTTAAAAAAAGATAGCTTAAGGTCGGCGAATTTTTCCAAAAATTTATTGGCTTTTCCCACAACGGCGTTTTGCTCGTATATTATGACCTTCGACCCCAAGATTTTTGCAATAATCAAAGGAATAACCGTAAAAACTCCGCCAAATCCGACTATTACATCCGGACGTTTCCCTCGCCATAATCTGAAAAATTTTAACGACGCCGATATCGCATAATAAATCAGCCCAAAGAGATTTTTGTAGGAAAATCTAACGGTATCCACAACTACTTTTTTCTCAATGCCTTCGCAAAACGCGTTACCTCTGGCGTCCGTCACGACGGCGACGTCGTGTCCCCGCCGTCTAATAGCGTCGAACAGAGCGCAGGCCGGAAACATGTGGCCGCCAGTCCCTCCCGAACATATCGTTATTTTCAAAATATCCCTCCAATGCAGAAAACGACCGCTTTAATAGATTCCCATAATTGGCCTCGTAGTATCCGACGAATTTATTTTCTTGTCATCCAATAACTTCATTATGCTATTTTTTTCTTTAATTAGGTTGGGCTGTTCGAAATTTTCGTCGTCGTCCTCCTTAAACGCCTCCACGATTATGCGTCGACTATCCGCGGAGGGAATTGCGCCGGTCTCGGCGTCTATTTTCCTGAGTTTAATGCCCTTAGGAACTTTAAACGGTTTTGGAGTAAGATATTTTTTTGCTTCAACCATGAAATCTATAAAAATCGGCAAAGCCGTATTACTTCCATTTGCATTTTTTCCCAGAGATTGCGAATGGTCGTCAAAGCCGACAAACACTCCTACCGCGATATCCGGCGTGTAGCCGATAAACCAAGCGTCCCTACTGTCGTTGCTGGTGCCGGTTTTTCCGGCAATTGGGAAATTGAGAAAACTGGCGCTCGCTCCGGATCCCCGTTGCATAACTCCCTCCAACAGCGAAGTCAATTGATAGACGCTTTGCTCGCTCAATATTTGCTGACGATTATCGTTTAATTTTGGAGGCAATTCCACATCATAACCGGCGCCGCCGACTATTCTCTCGTCTATTTTGTACATGACTTTTCCATGCTTATCCTGAATATATTCGACCATGGTGGGAGATATTCTTTTCCCTCCGTTGGACAACATGGCATAGGCGGTCGTTAGTTTCAGCAGAGTGGTTTCTCCGGCCCCCAAAGCGTAGGATAAAAGCTCCGGCATGGAATCAAAAATGCAGAATTGTTCGGCGATGCGGGCTATTTTGTCGACGCCGATCTCTTGAGCTATTCTTATGGTCGCCGTATTAACTGATTTTTCAATAGCGCCCCTGAAGGTGATTTTATCCAACACGGTCCCATGATAATTTCTCGGCTTCCATATTCCTAGACCCTCGCCAAGGTCTATTTCAACGGGACTGGCGTCAATAATCGAATTCGGAGAAAAGCCGTTTTCAAGTCCCGCAAGATATACAAACGGCTTGAAAGCGGATCCAGTTTGCCGCATGGCCTGCGTCGCCCGATTAAATTCGCTTTGGGAGAAAGAGTACCCTCCCTGCATGGCCAGAACTCTTCCGCTGTTAACTTCCACAACAACCAAAGCGCCCTGCACCCGCGGCAATTGCCTGATGGAAAATTGCCCTTTATTCTTTCCGCTCTCCAATTTAGAAACAAAAATCACGTTTCCCAATTTTAGTTTTTTGGCCCATTGCACATCCGCGTCTAGAATTTTTCCCACTTCATTTTTTTCCGTTACCAGAGTCGCTTTTTTATTTTCATGCGAAATAACCGCGGCCCTTAAAAATTCCTCCATACCTTTGGGAACGGAAACGGCTAATAATTCTTTTAAAATTTCCTCTCGAGATTGCCGCGCGTCGATTTCCGCGACCGGTCCCCGCCATCCGAACCGGCGATCCGCCTCTTCGATTCCCTTACGCAGCGCAAAATAGGCGCACCGTTGTAATTTGGCGTCGAGGGTTGTGCGGACTATTAATCCTTCTTTGTTCAGACTCTCAAATGGAAATTTATCGATTAAATATTTGCGAATTTCCTCGGAAAAATATTCCGCCGTTTCGCTGGAAGGAGTCTGCTCCGCTATTTTCAATTCCTCGCGGATGGATTCTTTTGCCTCAGTTTCTGTTATGCGACCGTCCTCCAGCTGACGGCCGACGGCCCAATTCCTCCGGACAATCGCCCTATCCTTGCGCCTTATGGGATGGTAGTTGCCGGCTCCTTTGGCCAAAGCCGCCAAGTAAGAGCACTCGGCGATGGTCAATTCGTCCAGAGCCTTGTTGAAATACGTCTTCGCCGCAGCGGCGACGCCATAGCTGCCCAATCCCAGATAAATCTGATTGAGATAGAGCTCTAAAATTTGCATCTTCGATAGAGAATTCTCGATTCTGTAGGATAAAATCGCTTCCTTTATTTTTCTAATATAGGATAATTCATTGTTTTTTATTAAAAAAATTCTCGCCACCTGCTGAGTTATGGTGGACGCCCCTTGCGGTCGCTTACCCGTGCCTAGGTTTTCCAAATTTTTAATCATGGATCTGACGACTCCGTAAAAATCAATCCCCGGGTGCTCAAAAAAATGCTTGTCTTCGACGGACAAAAACGCGTTGATCAATTTCTTGGGAATTTTGTCGACGGGAACGAAATATCTTTTTTCGCTGGCGTATTCGCATAATTTGCTGCCGTCTCTTAAAAAAACGCGACTGGACAAATCCGGAGAATATTTTTTTAGAGAATTGTGATCCGGCAATTCCGACGACAAAAAATACAATACGAAAAAAACAGTGGACGCTCCCACGCTAACCATAGCCAGCAGCATCAAGAAGATATATCCCATATAGCGCAGCAGTTTCATTATTTTTCCTTTTCAAAAAAATTATCCAAAGCATATTTGATAGCGCTTATTGTTTTAGTACGAAAATGTTGAGAATGTAATAATTCATTATCTATTTTATTGGAAATACATCCCAATTCGATGAGAACGGCCGGCATATTGGCTTTTAGAATCTTGAGTTCGCCGTTTCGGCAGGGACGATTTTTTATCTTGCAAACGTTGGGGATATATCCAACCAAATAATTGGCAAATCTTCGGGATTTGGATAAAATTTTATAAAATGCGGCGGCGTCAGGAGGCGTATCGCCGGCGGTTTTCTTAATGTAATCCAGATTGGGTAGCGTATAAACCGACATACCCCGCAAATTTTTATCATTGTTACTGTCCGTATGAAGCGAGATCAAAAATTCTCCATGGGACGAGTTTATCTTAGCGTTTCTTTCGTCCAAGGAAACAAAAACGTCTCGGTCCCGCGTTAGAATCACTTTGTATTTTCCGCTTTTCAGAAGGGCGTTTCGCAATTCAATGGCGGCGATCAGCGTAATATTTTTCTCGCTATTGCCGGTAACGCCTATTGTTCCAGGATCCATTCCTCCGTGTCCGGCGTCGATGACAACGGCGCGTTTTCTATTAAGCTCAAATCCAATTTTTATGGAATGTCGAGTATATTTCTTGGAAATAAACGTAACTTTTTCATTAAAAGCCGCGATAAACATCAGCGACGCGGGGGAGAATTTTTCAAAAAAGTATCCCCGAATGATTCCATGGGAGATTTTTTTTGCCTTCGGCGTCGCCACTTCCCTATCAAAGGACAGCAACGCTTTCAATCCGTTGGGAAGCGTATGTATGCGCGGAACAAACGACGCTTTTTCATCAAAATCAATGCACAAAAAATAGCGATTTTTTTCTTTTTTTAAATAGACTTTTTTCACGACTTGTTGCGGCGAATCCGCTCCGCAAATGTTTTGGAGTAGACACATAAATATAACTACGACAACGGCCTTTATTTTTAACATCTTCCGCCAGCCAATCGTCGAGATTATATCAACATTTAGCCGCTTGAAAACAGATTGTTAGTTGGAATCGCAAAAATATAACTATCTACCCCAGATCCGATAGAAAAATTCCGTCGCGTCGTTAGCTTCTAGGCCTAGTATTTTTTCTGGGCGGACATAACTAATCCGCAGCCGATCATAAACATAATCATGGCGTTGCCTCCGTAGGATAAAAACGGCAGCGGAATCCCCACAATGGGAAGCAGTCCAACCACCATCGCAACGTTTACGAAAACATGCAAAAACACCAGCATTCCCAGACCGTAACACATGATTTTTGCAAACCTAAGTCTGACCTCCGCCGCCGCCCAGAACATATAACCGCAGAGAGATAAAAATAGAAAAAGAACAAATAAAGCTCCGACAAATCCCGTTTCTTCCGCAATTGTCGTAAAAATAAAATCCGTATTTTTTTCCGGAAGAAAATTCAATTTGCTTTGAGTTCCCTGCAAAAAACCTCGGCCGAACACATGCCCCGATCCAATGGCGATTTTCGACTGCAGAATATGGTATCCCGTTCCCAACGGATCCCTGTCCGGCTCAAGAAAGGTCAAAATTCTATTTTTCTGATAATCGCGCAGATAAAACCATCCCAGCGGACACAGCGCAATGCAGGAAATTATGAGCGTCGCAAAAATTTTCAGCGGGAACCCCGCCAAAAACACAATTCCCAGACCAACGCACAGCAACAGTCCGGCCGTTCCCAAATCCGGCTGCTTAAATATTAAAATCGACGGCAACAACGTTAAAAAAATCGGAGAAATATGATATTTACATTCCGTCATCTCCAATGGAGACAACAGCGAATAGTATCTGGCCAGACTCAAGATAAGAGCCAATTTCATCAATTCCGAAGGCTGAAACGTAAAAAAATACAAATCTATCCAGCGTTGCGCTCCAAGTTTCATTATTCCAAGTAAATCGACGATAATTAGGGAGACGAATACAAAAGCGTAGAATACGTAGGCAAAATTAATCCAAAATTTGAAGTCGACCGCATATATGCACCACATGACGACAACGCCGGCAATTATTCGAACAATATGTCTCTGCACATGTCCGTCCCAACATCCATTGAAGGCGCTGTACTGTCCTAGAAAACTTACCAGCAATAGGCCAAATAATATTACGAATAATATCTTGAATTCGCTGGGAAAAAATACTCTCATTTTGTCGTTAGCCTATCGAATATTTTACGGGCGATTGGAGCGGCGACATGCGCTCCTCCGCCGCCATGTTCCACCAAAACCGCCACCACGTATCGGGGATTTTTATTAGGCGCGCAGCCGACGAAAAAAGCGTGATCTCGCATTTTCCATTGGAGTAGTTTTTGATCCATGCCAACCTCGTGAGATTTTATCGTTCTCACCTGAGAAGAACCAGTTTTTCCGGAAATTCCATAATCCGTTCTGCAAGATCTGGACGCCGTTCCGGACGCGCAAACTTGACGCAACGCCTCTATTATTACGGCGGATTGTTCCCGATTGATTGGATTTACGGCGACGTATTTTTGTCCGCCCTTGATCAGCGTTGGGCAAAAATCATAATTCCCCGTGTAAAGCTTTCCCAACATAACGGCCGATTGCATTAGAGTCGCCAAAAGAGCCCCCTGCCCTATGCCGGCAAGCATGGTTTCATATGGTTTCCAGGACGTTCCATATCTCAAAAATTTCCATTGCTTGGAGGGCAGCAATCCGGCGCTTTCGTTGGGTATTTCTATGCCGGTTTCCGCGCCAAATCCGAATTTCTGCGCATATTTTACGATGGCGTTTATCCCCAATTTTTTGGCCGCCTCAAAAAAATAGCAGTCGCAAGAAAATTTCAGAGCGTCGTAGAGATTTATTTTGCCGTGTCCTTTTCTATTCCAACAGTGAAACACCCTATCGTCGAGCTTTACTCCGCCGGCGCATAGAATTTTATCCTGCGGAGACGTCGCTCCCTCGCTCAACGCCGCAAACGCCACAACTATTTTAAAAATCGAGCCTGGCGGATATGAACAGCATGCGGCCCGATTCATCATCGGAAACATCGGATCATGGGCTATGGCTTGCCACTGAGAATATGTCATTCTTCCGGAAATGAGATTGGGATCAAAGGAAGGAACGGACACCATGGCCAAAACTTCGCCGTTCGATATGTCCAAAACAACGCAGGCCGCCGCTTTTTCCAAGGATAAAAGACCGTACACATATTTCTGCAATTCCGAATCAATAGTCACGACGATATCTTTTCCGTCGACGGGATCTTCCGAACTGATAACCCGAACCCTTTTGCCGGCGGCGTTCACCTCCGTTTGCACGTTGCCCGCCTTTCCAACCAATTGACGGTTAAAAGTAGCCTCTATTCCCGTTTTTCCAGAGAGAATCTGCATTTTTCCTACGTCCTTTGATACGTATCCGACGACGTGACTGAATTCCAAAGGCATTTTGTAATCTCGGACATATGTATTCTCGACAAATACGCCGTTTAATCTAAACAGCATCATGGATAATTTTGCGTATTCGTCCCAGGATAACCCATCTTTTATAACGATAAACGGAATTTTCGTTTTTCTTAGATCGGAAATGCGCATATTATCTTCGTCGGTAAGGTCCAGGCATTGGTTCAGAAGTTCCATATTTTCGTGAAAAACTTTTTCCCCGCAGCGATCCATTACCAATTTGTGCCGACAAACGTTGCCCGCGATAATTTTTCCATCAGCGGATATGACGCGTCCGCGCTTGGGCAAAATCGGCAGCAATTTGATTCTGTTTTTATTGGACATCAACGAGTACTTTTCCGCGTTGCTTATCTGCAGCCAATACAAATGGAATACCAAGACCGCGCTCAACAATGAGATTATGCCAATAATTATCCTTACCCGAAATTTTGCGTCGTTTTGGGATCCGTTACTAAGCATGGGAATCTACTACTTCCTCAAGGGCCTGCGAAAAATTATAGATCGCGTAAATAAACAAAGACCAAATTATCTGCATAAAATGAGAAAGCATGTGAAAATGGCGTCCAATTAAACTAACCAACGCAAACGCAACAAACTTACAGAAAGATAAAGATAATAAAAAATATCCGACGCCAGACAAAAAGCTCCGGAATATTAACTTGAAACGTCTCGCCAAAACGCGAGCGATAACGACGGGAATAAATGTCGCGCCAACAAAAGCGAACGAATATATATCCACAAATAGAGAAATTGCCAATAAAGTCGTCAAATGAACGTATTTTTTTCCCGAAATATCCACAATAAAAGCCGAGCAGTACATTAATCCAATTGAAAAATCAATAAAAAGAAAGGATATAATTACCCAAATAACGAATATTAATCCCTGAAAACATGCTTGTTTTAGTCTGCTCATTTATTTTTTCTTTAGCACCATTACGTATTTTAGCGAG
>JAISMI010000041.1 GCA_031276835.1 Holosporaceae bacterium
AAATAAAATGGTTTCGACGAACATTTGCGAGATTTTGTAAAACTTCTTCGTCTTTTATGGCGTTTTTACACTTTGCGAGCGCATTAATATGGCTAAGATAAATTGCCTAACGAGGCCTAGCCAAAATTCGCTAATATTGCGGAAACTAAAGCGATTTTTTAACGCCGTCTCTGTACTCGTTGAACAATCTCGCCATCGACGAACTTTGAAGTTTAATGGCGGCGACATTAGTTGTATAATTGTCACAAAAAAATAACATTTTTAACATTAACCATTCCTTAACTTTTTGTTAACCTTTTTTTCATATAATGCAATTATACATTGCGGATTTTGACGTAAAATGCGTCTAATACACAATGAAAAATCGACGTACGACGTCGGAATTTTGCATGTATTAAATGCAGAGGGAAACGCCTCCGAAGAAATTTTATAAAATTCTAGCGGTTTTGAGTGTATGAAAATATAAATTGAGGATAAAATCAATTTTGTACGATTCCCTCAAATTTATAGGCGCAATATTGCGGATAAAACCTCAAATACTCGCGCCCATTTGCGATAAAATATTGCGCGGAGAATTTTACGCGTCGGCGGAAAAATATTTTGTAGGTTTCTCGGAGATATTAGGCTCAACCTCGTGTGCGAATAATTGACGACATTCAATGCGCACGTCAATCAAGTCATTGTTGGAAGACTGAAGATTCAACAAATCCAGACATAATACGCTGCATTTTAATATATACAAGACTACCGAAGCATATCGTTGGTTTTGAAAATAGAGTTCACTTCGATTCTGTGAATTCAAAAATGGAGGAAACCATGTACCAGCTTAATAGAATAGTTTCTTATTTTGGTTTTTTATCTATTTTTTCTTGTCAAGCAATGCCAGATGCGCCGCGGGCGGATAAAGCTACCGCAATTGCCAATTCTTCTTGTCAGACAATTCTAAAAGAGCGGGAAGATGCGGCCAACGGCGTCTCATATGCCGAATTCATCAAAGAAAACAAGCAACTAATAAGAAGTTGCCCTAGTTTTAATAGCACCGGCGAAGATCATGGTTGGAGAGAACATACTAGAGAAAGAGCTCTGTCCAATCAGGCCGCGATTTCGCCCGCTCTCTCTTCTTTGAGGCAAGACGACTTCCCAGTCGACACAAAATTAATCCTGTCTATAGACGGCGGCGGCAGTAGAGGAATAATCCCGCTTTATTACTTAAGAGAAATAAAAAAGATTCTAGATAAAGAGCGTTTGGAAGTTGATATGATCGCCGGCACGTCGGCGGGAGCGCTGATCGGCGCTGTCGTGGCTCAGGGAAAAGAAGATTTTCTTTATGACAATTATTCTGATTTCATAAGTCGAATTTTCCCCAAGAGACGCTTTTCTGTCGGCAGATTTTTTAAGCCTAAGTACGCCAGCAAGAAAAAATCCAGAATAATTAAGGAGTTTATTGAAGATTATCCGGAAAATAATTGGAAAACAGATTTGGTAATTCCGTTCTATTCCTATCGTACCGGAGAGGCTAAAATTTATAAAAGCTATTATCCAAATAATTTGAATTTGCACGATGTACTCATGATGACAAGCGCCGCTCCAACTTATTTCGAACCGCATAGCTGTGGATCCAATAAAAGGGATATAAAAGACGCATGCATAGGCGGAGACGGTGGGATTTTTGCCAATCATCCTGGAATGGCAGCCTACGCCGAGGCTAAAAAAAAATATCCTCACTCCAAAATAGTCATGATTTCTCTTGGAACGGGCAAGCAAAATTCATACGCCTCCACAAAGCACTACCACAAACGCGGACTAGTGTTTTGGGCTAGCAAATTTCCCGATATATCAATAGATTCGACTTCGTCCTTTACCGACCTCCTGTTGGAATCTCTATCTCGAGCGGATGAAAATTTCGAGTATATTAGAATTCAGCCGAGAATATCTAAAAAAATTATGAAGACAGATGGAATTTCTGAGGATCATATCGCCAAGTTGGTGGCGGCGGCAATGGCGTCCATAAGCGAAGGCGCTCCAGAATACGATAGATTTAACAGAGTGCTCCAAATCTTTGGATCGCGATGATATATACTCTAAAGTTTTGTCGTTAATTGAACAAAAGGGATCGTTCTCCGGTCCGGTCGCTAAGGATTCGAGTCTGATCCCCCGTTGCTATTGGAATTTTCTAGTCCGGAGACGGAGAATCTTGCGGATCTCCAAAATCCAATAGGCCGTCTCCATATTTTTGCATATATATACTTTTCATGGACGAGTATAAGTCCATCGAGTCGTCGATACTTTTATCAACAAACTCGGAATTTTCCGCTCGATCACTGACTACGGAGACAATCGTCTTGGCAAACATATATGGGAATCCAATGAAATACACAACCGGATCGACAAACCAGGAAACGGGTTCGGCAATGGCGTCTCTGGTTGACGACGATCCCAAAATTGGCAAAACCAAATAGTCGCCCGTCGGCACGCCGATTTTTTTTAAGGTATTTTTATAGGAAGTTTCCGACTTTTCCAGTCCAATTTGCTCTCCCACGTCGAAAAGCCCGAATATTCCCAACGTCGAGTTTATTACAAATCGGAAAAGAGAATTGACGGCATGTTCGGCGTCGCTTGACGCCGTATAATTTAAGCATTGAAACGGCTCTTTTAAATTTAGAAGAAAATTCGACGCCGAATAACGGACAATTTCGGGCACAATCTCTTTATAGGCGTAGGCAATCGGTCTTAGAATATTTTTATCGACGACTATGTTAAATTCCAGCATGTCCCTATTGAACGCGCTATAGGGATCCGGATTATCTTTTGTCGCGGAGCATGCCGTCAACAGCGATAAAAAAAATACAGCGATTTTTCCCATAAAATTTATATCCCAATCTTCAATTTTGTAACAAAGCTCGCATTATATAGCAACAATATCCGCTCCACGCTATTCTCAATTTATACTCCTCTACAAATTAATTAATAATTAACAGTCGCAAAAAATCAATATTTTTATCATTATTAGCTTTTTCTTAACATTTTTTAGACATAATAACAAAAGTATTTGCAAAAAAAGGAATGGGACATGTATGAATTTTACGATTCGGTTTCTTATCTAATGAAGCCGGCCAGAAAGTTTGCTCATATTTTGAGATCTGGGCTAGGATCTAACCCACAGGCAATGGATTCGTGCATAGGACGCTTTGTCGAAGGACTTTCTGATATGTACGAGCGATCAACAAGATACGTGCAAAAACCAGAATTCAACATAGATCAGGTAAATGTTGACGGGGAAGACGTCAACGTCTATCAGACAACAGTATTGAAAAAACCGTTTTGCAATTTAGTTAGATTCACGAAAGAAAATCAACAGCATGAACCAAAAGTATTGATAATTGCTCCAGTTTCAGGACACTTCGCAACTCTTTTAAGGGATACCGTTAAAAGAATGGCGCCCAGGCACGAGGTCTACATTACGGATTGGATAAGCCTTCGGGACGTTCCGTTATCAGCGGGAAGTTTCACGCTGGACGAGTATCTTAGCTACTTGATTGATTTTCTGCATAAAATAGGTCCCAATACGCACGTTATGGCGGTATGTCAGCCGGCCGTTCAGGTTATGGCGCTGGGGGCCGTAATGGAAAGCGCCGAAGATCCATGTATGCCGGCAACTCTCATTCCAATGGGAGGTCCTATAGATCCAAGAGTAAAAAAGACGCAGGTTAACGAACTTGCCGAAAGTTATCCTTTGTCATGGTTTGAGAAAAATTTTCTCACCCATGTGCCCCAAGGTCATATCGGAGCGGGACGTCGCGTCTATCCTGGATTTGTGCAGCTAACGGCCTTTATAAACATGAACCCAGACGCCCATTATAGGGCTCACATCCAGTATCTGGAGGATAAAATTCTAAATAACAAAGCCGGAATGGAAAAGCATGTCGCATTTTACGACGAATATTTATCCGTTCTCGATATGGACGACGTTTATTATCTGGAAACCATAGAAAAAATATTTCAAACCTATGAATTGCCGAGAAATGTTATGAAATATAAAGGGCAGACCGTAGACTTGGGCAGCATTAGACGCTGCGCTCTGTTGACTCTTGAAGGTGAAAAGGACGATATATCTGCTCCTGGACAAACTTTTGCCGCTCATGGGCTTTGCAAAAACCTATCCGCGGATATGCAGGAGCATTATCTACAGCCTGGAGTCGGACATTACGGCGTTTTCTCCGGCAGCAAATGGAGATCCAAAGTGGCGCCGGTAGTCGAGGCGTTTATCAGGAAATTTGATAGGGAAATAGGTTCTTATTACAGCAAAAAGTAGGCATTTCCCATTGATTACAAGGCCGGAATTGACGGCTGATAAATTGGCGTCTCGGGGGTTTTTCACGTAATTCCGGCATTATCTTTGACGCGACGCATAAAGTTTCGTTGTCGGGTTTTTATAAAAATTACGGAGGATTAAATGAAACCAGTGCAAATCATTATGCGCCTAGCGATATGTCTAATGGGCTGCGTCCATGCCATGGAGGAAAATTCATCTCCGGAAGCGAACTTAATTATATATAATTTCACAACGAATCATAAGAAAAATGAGAGCATGAGCAGGCTAATATGGGAAAATAGACATAATCTCGGCGAAAATAAAAAAGAAGAAATGTTATCCTATGCTTTGACTCAAAATTTTAATCCGGTACTGAAAATAAACTACTTTTGGCGATTCGTCGCGACGGTCAGCGATCCAATTGATAATTTAGCCAGAGTCGGATGCGTCGTCGTACCCGCAATATCAAAATATATGTCCGAGGATAACGCTCTGCTGGCGTCCGCCGTATGCGGCGTCGTCTCTTTGGTATTCGGAAAAATATACGGATACACAAAAAACAAAGTCTCGGAAAATACAAAAATGCAACTGACTCTACTGGAATTGGGACAAGTCTTTAGTTCGTCGTCCTCCGAGCCGTCGCTGGACGATCAAAATTTAGAGCAAGTCTTCGCTTCGCAGTCCGCCGACGCGTTGTTGAAGGATTAAAAACTAGGACGACGAAAAGCAAAGTCTCAAAAACAACCGTCCGAAAGGTTTTCGGGTTGTTATTAGCGGAAAAATTTTGTTGTTTCACTCTCTATTACTTTTTTTAGTCCGATTATTCCAATTAGGTTCGGAATTACCATTAGTCCAATTACGATATCTGCCACAATAAACGCCATATCGATTTGTAAAAAAGGTCCGACAACCACAAAAAGGACGAACAAAATTTTATAAGGGATCACTATTCTGTTTCCCCATAGGTATTGGGCGCATTTTTCTCCGTAATAATTCCATCCGATAATGGTGGTGAAGGCAAAAAAGACAATTCCAAGATTCACCACATATTTACCCAATTCCGGCATTCCCAATCCGGCTCCGAACGCGTAGGAGGTCAGCATACTACCTTCCAGCGTCTTTGCGGCGGCGTTGAAGACGGCGGTATCATTATGGGCGACAATTAAAACCAATCCGGTCATGGTGCATACCACAACGGTTAGAAACGCTCCGACCATTGAAATTAGACCTTGTTCCACGGCGGAGTCCGTTTTAGCCGTCGCAGATGCGATTGCGGCGCTTCCCAATCCGGATTCATGTGAAAATATTCCTCGACTTATGCCCAAATGAACGGCAGACATAACGGTTACGCCGGTTCCGGCGCCCAGGATTGATTCCGGAGAAAAAGCCCCTTGTAATATCATTAGAAAAGCCTGCGGTATAAATTTAAAATTCACAATCAACGCTAAAATTGCGGTTCCGATATAGGCAAAAGTCATGGCCGGAACTACTTTTTTTGCCACGGACGATATTCGATGTATTCCACCCATGGTTACGGCAATTACGACGATCCCCAACGCCGTCGTTGCAGCGGTTTCCGAAATTCCAAATGATCCGTTGATCGCCGCTACGATCGAATTGCTTTGGGCAAACGTTCCGATTCCGAAAAATGCCACCAACACTCCGCAGAGCGAATAGACTTCCGCCAGCCGCTTATTTTGGAGGCCTCTTTCGATGTAATACATTGGACCTCCGGATATTTTATCGTCTTTTCCGACGATTCTATATTTTATCGCCAGAAGTCCTTCGGCGTATTTTATCGATAGACAAAAAAACGCCGAAATCCACAGCCAAAATATCACTCCAGGCCCTCCAATTGCCATGGCAACCGCCACTCCGACAATATTTCCAGTTCCAAGAGTGGCCGATAAAACCGTGCACAACGACGCAAAATTGGAAATATCTCCGACCGACGATCTATTGCTCTTGAAAACACATTTCATTCCCAATTTGAAATTGGAAATCTTTAATACTTTGAGCTTTATTGTAAAATAAGCGCCCGTTCCTAGAATGACCATCATCAATGGAAAATTCCAGATTAAGTCGTTAACCATCCTGAGAAACGAACCAATTGCCGCGGCGTCCATACCCTTTCTCCAAATAATAAAAGAGGATAAGATAGCCCGCCGCCACTGAAAAAGACGATCCGCTAAATTGTCCTCTGTCCTTTTGCCTGAGAGTTTCGGTTCGAAAACCTTGCCCCTTCGGCGCTCGTTGAAAAAACAATCCTTACGGATCAGCCAATTCTTCGAGTCTCTCCAAAGTATTGTCCAGTATCGATAATATAGCCTGAGATCGTTAACCCTTCGGCAGACCGTTGACGGTCGTTCTCCCGATACCTTCATACAAATTAGAAAATATTATATACGTATTTTTTAGTTTTGTCCATATTTCTTAGTAGTCGTAGTCGCCGACGCTAGCCGCCACGATTCGGTCCAGACCGGAGAGATCTTTTTTCACTTCTTCGATGTGGAAGCCGTTGCTTTTCATGATTTTCAAAACGCTTTCCGCCTGATTGCAGCCGATTTCGAAAAATATTAACCCGTTGGGTTTAAGCCATTTTTTGGCCAATGGCGATATGGAGAGGTAGGCCTCCAATCCGGACATGCCGCCGTCGAGAGCAATCAGCGGATCGTAGTTTCTTACGTTTTCCTCCAAATGAGGAATATCATTGGTTTTTATGTAGGGCGGATTGCCGACGACGACGTCGAATTTCTCCGATCCGTTAAAATTATTCCAATCGGCTATGGAGAAATTTGCGCTGGTAATTCCGAGTTTTTTTCCATTATATTTGGCGACTCGAACGGCGTCGGCGCTAATATCTATACCAGTTCCGCGCGAATTCGGATACTCGCTCATTAAACTAAGCAACAAACATCCGCTGCCGGTTCCCACATCCAGAAAATTTAAAGAGGATTTCGGATTGAATCTTGATAAAATCATCTCGACGATTATTTCCGTTTCCGGTCGCGGATCAAGTACGTCGGAATTTACGAAAAATTCGTGATTCCAAAACGACTTGGCGTTTATTATCTTCGATACGGGTTCGTTTTTTTCGTAACGTTCCAGCATTTTTGAAAAAACCGACATTTCTCGACTATTCAAATGGATATTTTCTGCATTAAAAGCAATTTGATTTGAATCGAGACGCTTTATTTTTGCAATCATTCGCCGCAGATCACCCATAAGCTCTTTATGCCGACGGTCGTCGCGACAATATTCGCGGATTATTTCCCTAGCGGATATCGATCTAGTCTTCTTCGTGGAAATTGGCAATTTGATCCTCCCGATCAAATTCCATAAGGGATTTGATGATTTCGTCAAGTCCGCCGCCTTCCATTATTTGAGGTAATTTATACAGCGTAAGTCCAATTCTATGATCAGAAACCCGACCTTGGGGATAGTTATAGGTGCGAATGCGTTCGGAGCGATCTCCGGTGCCGATTTGGGAGCGACGGTTATCCGCTCTTTCGGAATGCAACTTTTGTCTTTCCAGTTCGTACAATCTTGACCGCAAAATTTTCATGGCCTTTAGACGGTTCATGTGTTGGGAACGTTCGTCCTGCTGAGCAA
Source organism: Holosporaceae bacterium (assembly GCA_031276835.1). GTDB lineage: Bacteria > Pseudomonadota > Alphaproteobacteria > UBA3830 > UBA3830 > JAIRMQ01. The sequence continues at coordinate 7,925 of JAISMI010000041.1, forward strand.
CGACAATTCCAGTTGGAATATGAGTAATTCTAACGGCGCTTTCGGTCTTGTTGACGTGTTGTCCTCCGGCTCCGGACGCTCTCATTACGTCGATTTTCAAATCGGTTTCGTCGATTTTCACGTCGACCTCCTCCGCCTCCGGCAGGACGGCGACGGTCGCCGTAGACGTGTGGACGCGTCCGCTGGATTCCGTTACCGGAACTCTCTGTACCCTATGCACTCCGGATTCAAACTTTAAATAGGAGAAAACTCCTTTTCCAGAAATGCCGGCGGCCGCTTCCTTGATACTGCCAATTCCAGATTCGTGAGAATAGAGTATTTCAACCTCCCATCCGCGAAATTCCGAATACTTTTGATACATTCTAAAAAGATCGGCGGCAAATAGTCCGGCTTCGTCTCCTCCGGTTCCGGCTCTGATT
>JAISMI010000085.1 GCA_031276835.1 Holosporaceae bacterium
CGGCGTCAATAGATTAGAGCGCGGGAAAATTGATATTTTTTCCATAAACAAATTGATTTTTTACATATTATGGGTATATTAGTACATTGTATGGTTGTCTCGGAGGGGTGGTTATGTTATCTAGGACGCGCGTTAGATATCTTTGTGGCGTTTCATTGATTGGTCTGGGGTACGCCCCCGTGTTCTGGGATTTTTTTCCGTTCTCGGAAAACAATTCTCTATCCAAAACATTTGAAGTTTGTAACTTTGATTTTGCATCCGCAAAAAATGAAAGATTGCCGTTGCCGTGCGAATCTACGGAAGACGGCGGCGTAGTCGGCGAGCTTTTGCAGAACAAACTTTTATGCAATTCGTTTTATGCGGCCAGTTTTCCATCGAACATCGCAACAACGGCGGCGAACCAAACGAGCGTCAGTCCGGTGAAAATTGTTTCCAAAGGAGAGCTTGCCGGCTCGAAATTTGTAAAAAGCGTAATTGCGTCGAATTTTTACAAAGACGCCCGTCGGTTGGGAGTTCCGGCGTCCGTTGTAGACAGCGTAATTAAGAATCTCTCTTCCAAAATCGATTTTAAACGCGCTCTGAAAAAAGGAGACTCGTTTGAAATAGTATACGGTCCGCGAAACGTAATGTTATATTCCAAAATCGTAACAAAGCGTCGCCAAGCGTCCATCTACAGATTTACCAACAGAGGAAATTCCGCCTACTATTTTGAAAACGGCGAAAAGGCGGATACGTCCAACAGATCGCATTATTTTGGTCAGCCGTTGGGAGGCAAGTTACAGGTTTCGTCTGCCTTTGGAGCTCGCGTACATCCCATGAGCGGGATTTTCAAAGTTCATACCGGCGTTGATCTGCGCACGCAATATGGCTCTCCCGTATACGCGATTTTTGACGGCGTTGTGACGCGCGCGTCCAGCTATCACGGATATGGCCATTGCGTCGACATAAAACACGGTTCCGGCTACAGTAGCAGATACGGGCATCTTAGTCGCTATTCGGTTCGCTGCGGATCGAAGGTAAAAAAAGGACAGGTAATCGGTTATTCCGGATCAAGCGGAACTTCCACCGGTCCGCATTTGCATATGGAGCTTGCGAAAAATAATCGTGTGATTAATCCATTAAGCGTAAAAATGACGCCTCGCGAAGCGGAAATGGTCCCGAATGCAGCGGGTTTTAACAGACTAAAAAAGCAAATTGCGAGAATTCTATCGGCCAGTCGCTAGAGAAATCAGGGATTGCAAAAATGGAGAAGCCTCTAAACGCCAGGTTTTCATCTGGGCCATGCGCTAAGCATCGCAATTGGATCGCTCCCTCTGGAAAATTCGTCGGAAGATCTCACAGATCAAGCGAGGGAATAAAGTTCATCCAAGAAATTATCCGATTGCAAAAAAAAGTTTTGGCTATTCCCGAAGATTATTTTTTGGGAATAGTCAACGCCTCTACAACCGGAGGAATAGAAGCGCTTATGTGGTCGCTCCTGGGAGAAAAACCGGTTGATGCGCTTGCTCAATGCGTATTTAGTAATCATTGGGCAAACGACATAGTGAACGAATTAAAAATACCTCACGTCAATCTAATCAAAGCTGATTTTCCCGAAAGAGCGGACGTATCGCGAGTGAATTTCAACAAAGACGTCGTTTTTTGTTTATCGTCGACGACTTCCGGCGTATCGTTTGAAGATTTGAATTGGATTCCCTCCAATCGACAAGGATTAATCATTTGCGATGCTGCGTCCGCTGTGTTTGCTATGGATTTCGATTGGACAAAATTGGACGCCGTCGCTTTTTCCTGGCAGAAGGGAATTGGCGGAGAAGCCGGATTGGGATCCATCGTACTGAGTCCCCGAGCCGTTTCTCGGCTGGAATCCTATAAACCCGATAGGCCGATACCAAAAATTTTCAGAATAGCCGAAAATAAAAAAATAAATTTCAGTCTTTTCAATGGATACATGATCAACACTCCTTCCATGATTTGTCTGGAGGACTTTTCTGATAATCTTATCTGGGCCGACCGATTAGGAGGCATAAAATCCCTAGCCCAACGGGTGGAGCAAAACTATAATGTCGTCAAAGGCTGGATTTCTAGGCAGAATGTATTTCGTTTTTTAGTCGACGAAAAGTATCGCGCCCATCATATTGTCTGTTTGGACGTTGTTCAAGACGTTTATCAATCCATGTCCGACGAGAACAAATGGAAATTTCTGACCAAAATCGTAAAAATTTGCGAAAAAGAGAACGTAGGATTTGATTTTTTGGGACATATCCAAACAAAACCTCATTTGAGAATTTGGACCGGTCCAACCATCGATCATAAAGACCTAGAAAAATTTCTTCCATGGCTAGAATTCGCCTACAACAAGACGGCGGCGGAATGCTTTTAGTCGATACGAAAAACTCGCTCGATAATTGCTTGCAAAACTTACGGAACGAACGGATTATTGCCGTCGATACCGAATTCATTCGCGAAAAGTTAGATAAACCTCTGCTGTGTCTAATTCAAATTGCCGCTTTGCAGGACGTTTTCTTAATCGATCCAACGGCGGTCGACATATCCCCTTTAAATAATATTTTCAACGATGAAAACGTTAAGAAGGTATTTCACGCGGCTCGGCAGGATCTTGAAATATTGTCGCTTCATGGAATTAACACAAAAAATTTTTATGATACCCAGTTGTACGAATCCATTTTGAGCGAAAACGACAATATCAGTTATCAATCTCTAATCCTGAGATATCTTGGGAAAAAATTAAAAAAAAATTATTCCATGAGCGATTGGACAAAACGCCCCTTGAGTAAAAAACAGTTAATATATTCGTCGAACGACGTTTTTTATTTGAGAGAGGCATATCAAAAACAATTCCACAAACTAACAGAACTAAATCGAGAAAATTGGCTAAACGACGAGCTGCTTCGGATGACTCAAAAAAAAGAAGAAGAAGATAATTTCGCGTCGACTTTAAATAAAAATAACCGAGAAATTTATAATCAACTTCAAAAATGGAGAACAGACAAAGCCGCGGAAAAAAATATTTCTCCAACGTCGATTGTAAAAGATGAAATTCTGAAGACCATATGTCAGAAAGGAACTGATTTCATCCTAAACTTAAAAAATTCTCGAAATACAAAAGATGAAAATTATAGACAATTTTTATTTTTTGCGGAAAAAATTTCTGACGGGCTGGAGATTCAAGAAAAATCCGAAGGAAAAAATCCGATTCTGGATCTGCTAAAAACTCTTTTATATTTCAAATCGCAGCAGCATAGCGTCGCTCCGTCCATCGTCGCCACCGTAAAGGATCTGAACAAACTAATCGGAGGAGAAAATAATTTAAAATGTCTATCCGGCTGGAGAAACGAAATTTTTGGCCGAGACGCAATTTTATTATTAAATGGGAAAATTTCTCTACGAATCAATAAATCGCAGGTAATTGTGGAATGAAAAATATCCTGGCCGTTACGGCGTGTCTCAAACGATGTTCCATCGCGATTTCCTATGAGGACGGTTTATACGAATGTAACGAAAATAGCGATGCCTCCTCAAATTTGGTTTGGTTAGCCGATAATTTAATAAAATCAAACAACGTCAATTTAAAAAAAATAGACGGAATAATAACGGCGGCCGGTCCAGGTTCGTTTACAGGAATTCGCGTCGCCCAAAGTTTTGCGAAGGGATTGGCTTTATCCTTAAAATTACCGTCCGTAAGCGTGAATTATTTCGACGCGATTAGAGAGATTTATTCGGGTTCCGGCGATCCTATTGCCGTTATTAAAAGCGAAAAAGGTCAAGTCTACTATCAAATTAATGGAAAAATCGGAATTTCTAACTATGAATTGTTCGCCGATAATCTGGAAAACGAATTCATATTGGCGGGAGACGCCATTAACGAAATTATCCCGCATCTAAAAAATAAAACGTTCAAAGCATATCCTATTCTAGACTTCCGAAACGCAAAATATCTGTTGAATTTTTCGAATCGTATCGGGAAAGAATCTCAAATTCGTCCGCTTTATATGGAAACATATCTTCCTGGACATAGTCCATAATTGGATTTTTTTGAAGGCGACGTATGAATCTTTTGTCCTAAAAATTCCTTATTTACAATGAAACAGATCGCTGATACTCATGGGAAACGCGCAGACGCAGTTGTCGTGCTTATTTTTAACTAATTCCATGACGTCTTTTATGGACTCGTCTATTGTTCTATTTCCGTACATCAAAACGTCCGTATAGGAATCGAACTTATTGGCCTGCTCCTTCATGCAGGATTTTTTCAACTGATAAGAAATAGCCCGCGTTTCCGCAATTAGCGTGGACACATCCTCCACTCTTTCGCCTATAAAATGTCGACGCAACTTTTCCGCATGTCTTTCCGCCATCAGACATGTGTTCTGTGATTTGCCACAGCATCCGGTCAAAACCAATCCCAACAACAAAAACTTATACATCACAATCTCCGATCAACTAGCGAAACTTTTCTGCGGAATGTCGATGCGCCGTCCGTTTTGTCACAACATCGACGTTTTGCGAAAGCTCTAGATTAATTGTAGACTGAAAATATTTACAAAACGCTAAATTAAGTAAAAATTCCGATAGTTATTGACGAGTCCTCCTCCGAAATGAAAAATCCCCCGATAACGAGGGATTTTTTCAAAAAATCAACGATGGATTGTCAGAATTAGAATCCGTAATCACCCATTCCGCCACCTGGCATTGCTGGAGCCTCCGGCTTTTTTTCCGGTTTTTCGGCGATCATGCATTCGGTAGTGGACATCATACTGGCGACGGAGGCTGCGCTCTGCAGCGCTATTCTAACAACCTTCACCGGATCGATGATACCCGCCTTCAGCATATCCACGTATTCGCTCTTTCTGGCGTCGAATCCGTAATTAAAGCTGTCGTTTTCCAGAATTTTTCCGACAATAAGGGACGCGTCCAAACCGGCGTTTTCGATAATCTGACGCGCTGGGAACTGAAGAGCTCTCTTCAATATTTCTATGCCGAGACGCTCGTCCTCCGACTTATGATGTAGATTACCAAGAACTTTAATGGCCCTAAGAAGAGCAATTCCGCCGCCTGGCACTATACCCTCGGCGACCGCCGCGCGGGTCGCGTTAATGGCGTCTTCCACACGATCTTTACGCTCTTTCACTTCGAGCTCCGTTGCTCCGCCGATTCTGATTACGGCGACCCCTCCGGACAACTTCGCCAATCTCTCCTGCAGTTTTTCCCGATCGTAATCGGAAGTCGTATCCTGCATTTGCTTTTTGATTTGTCCGCAACGGGCCTCTATGTCCTGTTTTGCTCCGGCGCCGTCGACTATGGTTGTATTTTCCTTGTCAATGAAGATTCTTTTAGCATTTCCAAGCATATTTACGTCGATGGTATCAAGCTTAATGCCTAGATCTTCGCTTATGACCTGCCCTCCGGTGAGAATGGCGATATCCTCCAGCATGGACTTTCTTCTATCTCCAAATCCAGGCGCTTTGACGGCCGCAACCTTCAATCCGCCGCGCAGTTTATTGACCACCAAAGTGGCGAGAGCCTCTCCCTCGACGTCTTCAGCGATGATCAGCAGCGGCCTGCCCGACTGAGCGACTTTCTCTAAAATAGGAAGCATCGGTTGCAATACCGAAAGTTTTTTCTCGTGAATAAGAATCAGAGGATTTTCCAATTCGCAGATCATTTTTTCAGCGTTGGTTACGAAGTACGGAGAACAATATCCTCTATCGAACTGCATGCCCTCAACGACTTCTAACTCAGTTTCAAGAGACTTCGCCTCCTCGACAGTTATGACGCCCTCTTTTCCGACTTTCTCAAACGCCCGTGCAAGCATTTCTCCGACAGAAGCGTCTCCATTGGCGGAAATAGTTCCGATCTGGGAAATTTCTTCGTTGGTGGATATCTTTTTGGAGGTGGTGCTGAGCATTTCAGTAACCGCCGTCACTCCTGCGTCGATTCCCCGTTTCAAATCAATTGGATTTACGCCGGAGGCTACGACTTTAACCGCCTCTTTCACAATGGCTTGAGTTAAAACCGTCGCCGTCGTGGTGCCGTCGCCGGCCAAATCGTTGGCTTTGCTGGCGGCCTCTTTTACCATTTGAGCTCCCATGTTTTCGAACTTATCCGACAGCTCTATTTCCTTGGCCACCGTGACTCCGTCCTTAGTAACCTTTGGAGAACCAAAGCTTCTCTGGATCACCACATTGCGACCTTTTGGCCCAAGGGTAATTTTTACCGCGCTCGCCAAAATATCAACCCCCTGCAGCATCTTACTGCGGGCGTCGACTGAAAATTTTACTTCTTTTGCTGACATTTTTCTCTCCACTATTTCTTAAGAATACCTAAAATATCTGATTCCTTGAGTATGGTGTACTCTTCGCCGTCGATTTTGACCTCGTTGCCTCCCCATTTTGTGAAGAGAACGCGGTCTCCCACTTTGACGTCCAAAGTGTGAAGAGTCCCGTGATCGTCTCTTGTTCCAGGACCAACGGCTAAAATTTCGCCTTCAACCGGCTTTTCCTTCGCGGTATCGGGAATTATAATGCCGCCAGGACTTTTCTCCTCCTGATCAACTCTCCTAATCAGAACCCTATCTTTTAAAGGTATAAAATTCACTGTTTTTGTCATTTTTAACTCCAAATTACCTAAAAACAATAATGCGCTCCGTTTTGGAGCAGAAATAATACTAACATACATTTTTGCTAATTCAAGACATTTTTTGAAGACAATTGCAGATAGATCAGAAGCCGTTACCAAGGAAAAGTCTTTTACTTTCTTTTGTTTTTAGCGCCATTTGAGAAATTATTAGTCCATCATGACCGCAACTCAAGAATCAGGATAATAAGCCGAACTCCGTTATCGTAAATGTACGCTAAGCTTTCGAAGACGGAAAGAATTTATCGACTAAGAACTAACGTTTAAATTCGACGATTCGAAACTGGCGGGATTTTACAGGGAAGAGCGGTTTAAAAACGACGCTTCTTTTTTATTTCTCCATGTTTGGATTTTATTAATTAACTCTATGTTTTAATGGTAAAAGAAGCAAATCGGCGGATCCGTCTGTTGAAAGGTTGAATTGTGTTATCCAAAGACGAAAAATTAGCCATATTAAAATTGGTCCGCACGGAATCGATAGGTCCCTATAAATTTTGGGAGCTAATGGAGGCCTACGGCAGCGCAGAAAACGCCCTCAAAAGACTTCCGAAGATTTTAAAAAATTCCAACAGAGCCGCCGACGTTTGCGGCGATGAAAAAATCAATGAAGAAATTGCCCAAATGAAATCCATTGGGGCGCGATTTGTCTTTTTTGAAGACGAATTATATCCCCCTTTGTTGAGAAATATTTCGGATCCGCCGCCGGTTTTATCTTTTTTGGGAGATAAAGAAAGAGTCGTTTCATTCTTTCAAAAAAATATAATTGCGGTGGTGGGCGCGAGAAACGCCTCCATAAATTCCATGAAATTTTGCGAAACCATGTGCGGAGATTTGGGGAAAAACGACGTCGTCGTCGCGTCCGGATTGGCCAGAGGAGTCGACGCCAGCGCCCATCGCGGTAGCTTGGAAAGCGGAACCATTGCCATCGTGGCCTGCGGCCTAAACATAATTTATCCCCAGGAAAACGAAAAGCTCTATCAGAAAATCATTGAGAAAAACGGAGTTTTTTCGGAAATGCCTTTAAATACAGCTCCGCAGCCGCAATTATTTCCCCGTCGCAATCGCCTAATCGCCGGCATGTCCAGCGGTACCGTCGTAATTGAGGCGGCAGAGCAGTCTGGATCTCTTATAACAGCTCGAATGGCGCTGGACTATAACCGAGACGTCTTCGCCGTTCCTGGTTCGCCTCTCGACCCCAGAAGCGCCGG
>JAISMI010000094.1 GCA_031276835.1 Holosporaceae bacterium
TAACTTAACTTATTTAATTTCGACATACAAAAAAGGGCAATTTGTTTTACGTCTTCCTAAGGCGGGGCCGTCGAAATTAAAGATGTTGATCGGAAGATCTTTATATGGCGAATATGCCAATTCGCGTCAAGCATATCTTCTTGGAATTGGAGCGAAATTAAGGTATTTCGACTTGTTTGGCGGCGCGTCTTTATTTGAGTATATAAAAAACGAAGGAACATTAGAGAAAAATGATCTGAAAAATGTCGACGTCTTAACGAGAGCCGTCGTTACTTTGAAAAAATTGCACTCTTCGAAAGTAGCCTTTAACTGTAATGCAAATATGTTTCGAACTCTGAATACATTGGCGATTTTTTTTAATTCCGAGCGTGCTGGCGAAATTTCCCAAGACTTAGAGGTCGTCATAAAAATTGTGAGAAAGATAAAGCGTATTTTTGATCGTTTGGACATTACATTAGCTCCTTGTCATGGAGATCCGAACCCGAATAATTTTTTGAAAACCGCTAAGGGAATGTATTTGATAGATTGGGAATACTCCGGCAATAACGATCCGGCTTGGGATCTCGCTTTTTTATCCGTGGGCGGTGAATTTGATCGCGAACAGGATCTTCTAATGATGAAAATCTATGGGAATCAAAAAGATAAGACGTTATTTGAAAGAATAGCCGTATATAAAGCATTGGTACAGTTGTGGAGATTTTTTTGGGCGCGATTCCAGATTAAATACATCGACAATCAAGCGGAAAAAGAGCGTTTTTTAGATATGAGCTTGCGTAGGTATAACGATTACAAAAAGATTCTTTCGTCGGACGAATTTAAGCGAGCGTTGGATGCGCTAAAACAAATTTAAGGGCGGATTTTGCTTCTCCGCATATTAATGGCGAAATTCATAAAATTAACAGCGTTCTTCGGGTAACTTTAATAGCCTTGGTTGTCCTAATAACGGCAAACGGCTCGCGTCGTTCCTTTGCATTTCCGCAGTTCGAAACAATATTAAAACCGCCCCCAAAAAAAAGAGCGTTTTTTATCATAATTCGCTCTCCGCAAAAAATTTATAATTGAACGATTACATTGTTTTCCATATAAAAAACATCGGCGAAAATTACCTAGGCGATTTTTGCCCAGGCGATTTCACATCCTTGTAGTCAAAATTTCAATTGAAAATGCAAACAATTCAACAGGCTACTAAAATTATAGCATCAGGGAGTAAAAAATATGGTTTAAGTCTTTGGATTTCCCAACCGTAATGCCGTCAACGCGGACGCGCCCTCGGCATCGGGGTTTGCGATAAACGCGGCAGCGCAGATCGTTGTACAATATTTCTTTCGTTCTGATTCTGCGCCGCGGCTAATCTCGCTCTTCTCGCTCTCTTTTTTTCCAGAAACTTAGCGCGATCGGGTACTATTGTTTCAAAAATATAGTCATGTTCTTTATTATAAAAAAAAAGCCCGTCTTCGCCTCGAGCTTCCTTACAAAACTCGGCAAGATCTCCCAATAAATATACGAACTGATCGTATACGAAACCGCCGAATTGCGGAAATTTCCGCACCAGCGGAAGCGAATCGTCCAAAAATGCATGAAAATCCTCATAACATTTTTTGGCGTTGCCGAGGTCGTTCTTCCTTACAGCCTTTCGTATATCCTCCGACATGTCCCAGAATCGACCGATAAACTCCTGAAGTCTTTCTTCGCGCCACAACGGCGACGGAGCGTAATACATGGAAAACGCATCGCCGCAAAGCAACAAAAACGCGAATAGTATGTGCTTAATCATTGCATTTACCTCAAACAAATTATGAGAAGTTCAGCGTACCACGGATACGGAAAATTTTCAAATTTTTCACGGACGTCTCGCTTGTCGCGCTGGGTTTTCGAATAATTCAGACCTTTCGAGAATAAGAGGTTTCGGCAACAAGGTTGGCAATCCCTCAAATCCAACTTCCCGACGCGAACTTCATTGCGGCCGCATCTTTACAAATTTCCAAAAAGACGTATCATGAAGTCGGCGGAGTATATAAGGATATACAAAATGAAAAGGTTTATAACGGCAATTCTGTCGGTTTCTTTGCTGTTGCTGGGATGTCAGGATAAAGACAAAGGCGGCGACCTGAAGAAGGAAACCGTAAAATTTGCCGTCTGCGCCGATTACGCGCCTTTTGAATATTACAAAGACGGCAAGCTCGTCGGTCTGGACGTTGAACTCGCAAAACTTTTGGTAAAAAAATTGGGTAAAAAAGCTGCGTTCGAAGATATGCAGTTTGGCTCCATCTTGGTTTCCGTGCAGGACGGTCTTGTGGACGCAGCCGTCAGCGCCGTCGAATTTAGCGAAGAGAAGGCAAAAGTCTGCGACTTTTCACGGACCTATTGTCGGGCCGGCGTCGCTCTTGTTTATAGAAAAGGCGCGAAGGCGACTACGCTGCAACAATTATCCAACAGTAAAGCGGCCTATCAAAACGGCGCCTCCGACCATGCAAAATTGTTGCAGAAAGAAGCTCCGGACGCGCAATTGATAGCTATGGATAAGATGAATATAGCCATCGAAGCTCTGAAAGCCGGCCATGTGGATTATGTTTTCATGGACGAAGTACCGGCCAATGAATTTTGCAAAAAAAATCCGGAGTTGGATTGTTCAGTTGCGGGAGAACTTTCGGAAGGCTACGTGATAATGCTGAAAAAAGGCTCTCCACTGAAAGCTCAGTTGGACAAAGCTCTGGATGAGTTGGAATCTGAAGGAGAGCTAAAAAAACTTCGGGAAAAATGGCTAATGGTTCCTAAAAAATAATTCAGACGGATAAAATGATCTCTAACTGCTATTACATAGGGAAAGGCTTGGTTTTTACGCTGCAGTTGATGTTCGGCGGCATAGCAATCGGCGTGATTCTGGGGACGCTGCTATCGATACTCCGTTACGGTCGCGTATTGGGAATGTTGGCGAACGGATGGGTTTCGTTGATTCGCGGAACGCCTCTCATACTGCAGCTAAGCATCGTTTATTTCATGGCGCCGAGCATAATTGGCGTTCGTTTGGACATGCTATCCGCCGGCGTCATTTCCTTTGGGCTAAACAGTTCCGCCTATGTGGCCGAGATTCTGAGATCCGGCGTCGAGAGCCTGCCCAAGGGGCAATTTGAGGCCGCTCGAACGCTGGGAATTCCCGATTTCTACATGTGGAAGGATATCATTCTACCTCAGGTGATTCGGAACATTTGGCCGGCCATGGTGAATGAAATCATCGCTCTACTGAAGGAGACGACGTTGATTTCAATCATCGGAGGCATGGACATAATGCGGAGATCCCAGATCATCGCCGCCGAGCAATTCGAATATTTCATGCCGCTGTGCATCGCCGGCGCCTATTACTACTGCTTGGTGCTGTTTATTGAATTTATCGGCCGGAAAGTCGAACGGAGAATGTCCCATGATAAAAATTCATAACGCCTGTAAACGCTATAGCGGAGTCAATGTGCTGGATAACGTCAGTATCCAGGTGAAAAAATCTGGGATACTGGGGCTAGCAGGCCCGTCCGGCAGCGGAAAATCTACGCTGCTGCGTTGTCTTCAGAAATTGGAGACTCTAGACGACGGCTCTCTGGAGTGCAACGGAAAAACCGGATTTATGTTTCAGGATTTTCAGCTATTTCCGCATATGACGGCGTTGGAAAACATCGTCTACGCTCCGAATTTGAGCGATAGAAGCGCGAAACGCCGTCGAAATAACGAAAAACGAGCGCGCGAAATGCTGAAAAATCTTGGAATCGAATCAAAAATGTATGAATATCCGGAATCTCTATCCGGAGGGCAGAAGCAGAGGGTAGCTTTGGCTCGAAGTCTTATGGTGAATCCGGATATCCTTCTCTGCGACGAGCCCACTTCCGGATTGGATGTGGCTACCACAATGGACGTGGTGTCTCTTCTGAAATCCGTGGGAGAAACCGGAGTCGCCATGATAATCGCCTCTCATGATCTGGATTTCCTAACGAAAATATCAGATCGGATAATCCTATTAAGGGAAGGAAAAATCGTTGTGGACATTAAAACTGAAGAGCATAAAAATCCCGTAATTTATCTGAAAAAATATTATGTTGACGACTAGATTTAGGTAAAACACTAGTAATCAAGAAAGTTCTTGAGTTTTCTGGAACGGCTTTGACGTTTTAGCTTGCCCAGAGCTTTCGCCTTGATCTGTCTAACGCGCTCAAAAGTATAGCCGACTTATCCCGTTCCCCTATAATTATAGCAATTACTCGAGAAGGGTATTTATAGTTTGGTCAATTAACAATAAGTTAGCCAATAGCGGCAAAAGATTTGTTCCAATAATATTCGCGGCAGCCGCTTTCTTCAAAAAAAAATAGTTTGATTGCGTTTTCTTATTTTTCAAATAGATATATTTTTTATATTACTAAACATTGTCTAAATCACACAATCGCTTAAAAAGCAAGAAAAAATTTGTTTGACTTTAAGAAAAAGGATAATTATAGTGACCGAGTGCAGATAAAGAGCCTGGATTAGTAGTAAATGTAGTTAGGTGTTAGACGGTAATTTTCTGTTTATTTTTCATTAACTAAAAGAAAGGATATATAAAATGAAAAAAATAGTATTTGCTACGATGTTAGCTTTTTCCACATTCTCTGTATCTGAAGCAATGAGAAACGACGTTATTGCCGAATTTCAGTGTCAAACTAATCCTCCGGTCTGCGTATATAAAATAGCCGACAACAAATTGTCTTACTCATGCGGCGGGTTAAATATAACGACGCCATCCATTCGGGTCAGCGCCGGATCCTCTCTTAGCGGATTGACGCTGCAAAATCAGTTGATTATCAGCGGAGATATGTCGGAAGAGGCCATTAAATCGGCTTTGGAAAGCGCTTTCAATTGCGCTGTTGTTGTAAAACAATAAGCTAACTTCAAAAGAGAGGCGTCAACGGCATGCCTCTCTTTTTTTCATTTACTTATCGCGCCGTTTCTCGTTCATAAATTCGCCTTTAAGTAGAAGCTTCATAACGTTCGTTCATTTTTTGTCCACGACCATATGCAGATCGCGTAATCTTCGGAAAAATTTCTTCTTTTTTTTAAGAAGTTACAATTTCATAATTTATGTAATTGACATTTTAAATTCATCGCAATATAATTTATCTCGAGTTTAAAAACGATTGGGACAAAATGAAAAATAAATTGCCGTTGATTGTTTTTGCGTCGCTACTTTGTCAGGGATGCGCGAGATCTCAAAAAGAGGTCGACAACGACCTTTTCACAAGGGCAATGTCCGCTAAAATTAGAGAGGAAGAGACCCTTCTCGATAAAAAAATAATAGAATCAAGACGCGACGTCCTGGAAGAGCTTATTGCGCTTATGATAAAGCATCGATCGGACGGATTCCCCATGAAAGAACTCGATATCGACAAAGAAATCGATAAAACAGCCCTTCCCCTTTCGGTAAAATATCAGGCCATATTACTGTTTAACCTTTATGCGGCGGGATTATCAGAGGAAAAATTTCTAAACAAATTGGAAAGATCACAATTATTACTTAAAGCGATAAAAAATCGGAAGAATCCAGATGAATAAAATTGCCTCATTTCTTACAATATTTTTTCTATTAGGAATTATAGGATGCTCCAATTTTAAGCAGGTTCCAGACTACGCCTCAAACGATATATTGACAAATGACGAGTCGATAGTTGTATTTCGCTTTATGGACGGCGAGCTAAAGGACGAATGGAGAATTTTTTCCCCTCCTCCGATTTCTTTTTCCATCTTGGGCCCCGATAATAGCGAGATTACTTTATTTTCCAAGGGATACATAGACGACGCCAAAAGCGGCGCTTTGCAAATAAAGCGGGTAAAAAAAGGCGCCTATATATTTTATAAAGCGCATCAGGCGATGGGAAATACCTCCTATACCTGGACAAAATTCAATCTAGCTTTCTATGCCAAAGGCAAAGGAGAAGTAGTTTATTTTGGAGATATTATAATGTCTTACGGAACGGCCAATTTGCTTCTGGTTAATAACTTTCTTACGGTAAAGAATCTACTAAAACAACAGCATCCAGAAATAGCGGAAAAGTTGGTCTGGAAACCGTTGATAGATATCCAGTTAAAAAAATAAACATTCGGCCTCTCGGAAAAAGGCTAGTTTTTAGCATGTCCGTCGATAATTTCGAAATAGATGCAAAATAAAAACTGCACGCGACGTCTATTTATGGCATTATTAATAAAACAACTTTAAGGTAATAATTATGAATTATTTTTCCTATGAAACAACAATCGGAAACATTGCCATTTGCGCCGATCGGCGGGCCGTGACGCGAGTGTGTTTCGATCGGAGTCCCGATATTGACGCGGAGAAATCGGAAACTTCGCTCATAAAAGAAGCCCACACGCAGCTGGACGAGTATCTCGCCGGCTTCCGGAAACAGTTTGAAATAGAATTGGAGTACAATGGTTCTAATTTCCAATTATCGGTTTGGGAGGAACTTAAAAAAATTCCCTACGGAGAAACCAAAAGCTACAAAGAAATCGCCCATAAAATAGATAATCCAAATTCATGCTTGGCCGTAGGAGGAGCGTGCGGAAAAAATCCAATTCCAATATTTATTCCCTGTCATCGCGTTATTGGATCGAATGGAAGTCTAATCGGCTACAGAGGCGGCGTAAATCTAAAAAAGAAATTGTTGGAACTTGAGAGAATTCATGCGGCTAATCCATCCTTTTGAGCCGGTTTTTGATGAAAATTCGATTATTTTAATATTGGGAACATTTCCGTCCATAAAATCGCGGCAACGCGGCTTCTACTACGGACATCCGCAGAACAGATTCTGGAAAGTAATTGCAAATATTACGAATACCGATCCGGTTCCCGAAACGATAGTCGATAAAAAACGCCTACTACTTGAAAACGGAATTGCGATTTCCGATGTATTGCAAAGCTGTAATATCGAAGGATCGAGCGATAGTCGCATAAGAAACGCCGTTCCGGCGGATTTATCGAAAATATTAAACAACGCCAACATTAAATGTATTTATGCAAATGGAGAAAAAGCATACCAGCTATTTATGAAGTATTTTCATGGAATTTTTGAAGGAAAAATCGTAAAACTTCCGTCGACAAGTCCCGCCAACGCGAAATATACATTTGAGCGGCTAGTCCTAGAATGGAAAAAACTTTATTAGGCGCGTCGGCGTTCCGTTTAATTTTTGGACAAGAAGTTATTTAAAATATCTCTTCATAAATCCAAAATCAACTCGCCTGTACCCGCAGCAATAAATTTTATCGAATTTTATACATCTTTATACAGTTTTTTTCGACTCTTTTCATGAAAAAAGTTGTAAATGGATTGTAAAAAATCACGATTGTAAGCGATTTCCATGCGGTTCAAATTTTTAATTTTCCATTGAGTTTTGAGTTGGTTGCGGGAGGAGGATTTGAACCTCCGACCTTCAGGTTATGAGCCTGACGAGCTACCAGACTGCTCTATCCCGCGATAGCGCGAGTCATGTTATATCATAGCGGCCTATTCTATTCAAGTCATATTAACGAAATTTATTCCATTTGGAAATTTTCCAGCCGCCG
>JAISMI010000057.1 GCA_031276835.1 Holosporaceae bacterium
GTGATAGCCAATTTAGAGGGCTCATGGCAGGTGGTTTCAATTTTAGCGGATAACGGGAAAAAATCGTTGGACGTTCGTCCGTTGGTTCGCCTATCCGTATATGTTGTAGTTGAAAAAAACGGAATTCTGGAAAGCGGTCTATGCTCCGGCGGCGGACGATTCGACTACGGCGGACTCCTGAATGAAAACGCCAAAATTCAATACGTCGACATTGCTCTAGAACAGGCGGAAATAAAATTACAAGCGATAAAAGCTCCGGTTGGAGAAATGCCAGTGGTACTGGGGAACGCTTGGGCGGGAATACTATTGCACGAGGCCGTAGGCCATGGTTTAGAGGGAGACGCCATACGCAAAAAAACGTCTTCCTTTCACAATCTGCTAGGAGAAATGATCGCTTCTCCGAATATTACCGTTGTGGACGACGGCACGCTCCCTCGCCGTCGAGGTTCCATAAATATAGACGACGAGGGTGTCGATTCTCGCCGCACCGTTCTTATTGAAAATGGAAAATTGGTCGGACTTATGCAGGATCGCATGAACGCAAATCTCATGGGATTAAACGTCACCGGAAACGGACGTCGCGAAAGCTACGAAGCCATGCCGATTCCTCGCATGACCAATACTTTTATGCTGGCCGGAGACCATTCGCACGAAGAAATGATCTCGAAAGTAAAAAAAGGTATTTTCGCAAAATCATTTTTGGACGGACAAGTGGACGTGGCGTCTGGAAAATTCGTTTTTTCCACCTCAGAAGCCTATCTCATAGAAAACGGAAAAATCTCTACTCCGGTAAAGGGAGCGATGATTATAGGAGACGGCCCCAGCATTCTAAAAAAGATCTCCATGGTGGGAAACGATTTTTCTTTGGATAATGGAGTTGGAACTTGCGGAAAAGAAGGGCAGTGGGCGCCGGTCGGAGTGGGAGAACCCAGCGTCCTAATAGATAAAATTACAGTGGGCGGAGCAAATTTATAGGAGAAACTATGTTACTTTGCGATAAATTAATAAGAAAACTTGCCGAAGAAGAAGATATGATTAGTCCTTTGGCGGATAAATTAACCCAAAAATCAGTCGTTTCATACGGCGTTTCTTCCTATGGATACGACGCCAGAGTCGCGAATGAATTTAAGATTTTCACCAACGTCAACAATGCAATTATTGATCCTAAAAACTTCTCGGAACAAAGTTTTGTGGATAAAAAAACCGACTGCTGCATTATTCCGCCGAATAGTTTTGCCCTAGCCCGCACCGTGGAATATTTCAAAATACCCAAGGATATTTTTGTACTCTGCGTTGGAAAATCAACCTACGCCCGCTGCGGCATTATCGTGAACGTAACTCCTCTGGAGCCGGAATGGGAAGGTCACGTAACGTTGGAATTTTCCAATACGACTCAGCTGCCGGCCAAAATCTATGCCGAAGAAGGAGCGTGCCAGTTTCTCTTTTTCCGAATAGACGAGGTTTGCGAAGTTTCTTATAAAGATAGAGGAGGAAAATACATGGGACAATGCGGCGTAACTCTTCCAAAAATATATAAATAAAATGCTAGGACTTTTTTTCTTTGCGCTAATAACTTTTTTCCTGATGGCCAAATTGAATGAAATTCTTGGTTTCCGAACTGGATTTCACATAAAAAAGGAGAATTTATATAACCCAAATGAAAATTCCATACGCGAAACGACGATTTCCGAGATGGATAAAAAGATTTCTCAAATCAAAGAAGTTTATCCCGCCTTTGACGTCGACGATTTTTTAAAGAAATCCCAAAAGGCATTTGAAATAATTTTTTCCGCCTACTCCAGCGGAGACGTCAAAACCCTAAAAGATCTTTTATCTCCAAGAATTTTTCAGGCGTTTTCCATGGCCGTTGAGGACCGTAAAAAGCGTCGAGAAACACTAGAAGGCATATTGGTGCGTTTCATTCGAGCGGAAATTATCGATATTGCATCGACGGAGGAGGATATATTTGCGACGGTAAGATTTGAAACGGAGCAAAGCAATGTTTTAAAATCCGAGGACGGGTCGATACTAGAGGGAAACGCTGATTTTGTAGAACTTCGCACGGACGTCTGGTCTTTTTCGAGAAAAAAGTCAGCCTCCGATTCCAGATGGTATCTTTACGAGATAAAATCCGAATGACGTTGAGTCTCGCCCTATATCATCCCCAAATTCCGCAAAATGCCGGAACTCTTTTGAGGTTGTCCGCGTGTTTGGGAATTCCTATGGATTTAATTCGCCCATTTGGATTTATTTTTGACGACAAAAAACTTCAACGCGCCGGAATGGACTATATTAAATTTGCCGACTATAAAATTCATGATTCCTTCGGTTTTTTTCGAAAAAAATATTCCCACAGAAGGTTTATTGCCCTGGATATTGGAGAAAATTCCATCGCTCATTATGATTTTAAATACGAATCCGGCGATATTTTGATAGTTGGATCTGAACATTATGGATTTCTAAAAGAAGATCTGGAAAAAATTCGTCACAAGGTGCGAATTCCCATGAAACCAAACAGACGCTCCCTAAATATGGCCGTTGCCGCCGCCATAGTTTTATCGGAAGCCATATCCCAATTACGCTGCTGGCAGTAAAGGGTTTTAGGATAAAATTTTTAAAATCGACGACATTTTTTGCGTTTTCATCTACGGCTCAGAATTTTATATCTGCAGCGTATTCTCCGCGGCCTTAGTTATCTGAATATTGTTCCGGATCAGAATGATTTTAGAAAAACTCTTTTTTCATATTCAAACTAATATGATACGGAGATTAAAATTTATATGATTATAAGAAAGAGCAATGGCCTGTTAGTTGGATCGCAAAAATAAACAAGACCTATAAAAATATAAAAATCACAAATAGTTATGAAGAAATCGAACTAACTATTTATTATCTAATGATAATATTTTTATAAATATTATTTCAGATAAACGGAATATCTGATTGTCGCAATCGCCGTTTCCGACATAACGACTGGATTTTTGCTAAATAAAACGATTCGCCATATGCAATTGACGCCTTTCAAATAATAATGTAAAGTGCAGCCGAGTGAATTGAGGATTATTGGTATCATGAAAACTCTCGACTAAATAGCCTGCTTGAAGGCGAAGAAAATATCAAGCCTATTTTTTTGTTGCAGATTTAGAGAGAAGTAACGTGCATAATCCGATTCAAATACAAAATTTTAGTTTATCTTTTCCACACAAAACATGTTTCGAAAATTTTTCGACGCAGATTTTATTTGGTAACCGCATCGGAATTATCGGTAGAAACGGCGTTGGAAAATCTTTGCTGTTAAAAATGCTCGCCGAAAAATTTCCTAAGATTTCAGTATGTTATGTTCCGCAGATCATAAACGATTTTGATTCTCTGAGCGGCGGCGAACGGTTTAACAAATCGTTATCGTCGGCGTTGGGCCAAAATCCGTCGATGCTGCTGCTGGACGAACCCACGAATCATTTGGATTCGAGCAATCGCAAGAGCCTGACGCGTATGTTGGAGGGATATCGCGGTACTTTGATCATCGTAACTCATGATCGAGAGCTATTGCGTCGCTGCATTGATATTCTATGGCGCATCGACGACGGTAAGATCGCGATTTTTCATGGAAATTACGACGATTATATGAAGGAAACGTACGCAAAACAGCGATCCATTACGCGTCAGATGGAATCGCTAGAACAGGAAAAAAAATCTCTGCACGAAAACCTAATGCGGGAGCAGGAACGCGCCGCCAAAAGCAAATCTTCCGGCGAGAAAAAAGTATCCAACAAAAAATGGATGAAAAGCGTTGGAGATCTGAAATGTATGAAGGCGGAAAAAGCTCAAGGCGGCAAATTGAAAGCCATTAGCGAAAAAAAGCGAGAATTGTCGAAGCTGCTATCGGAAATTCATCTGCCGGAAATTATCGCGCCGAAATTTTATCTGCCCCGCCAAGACGCCGGCGACAAAATTCTCGTTTCTATCGTCGACGGATCTGTCGCATATGCGAATAAAGTTGTTCTGCAAAACATAAATCTGTCGGTGAGTTC
>JAISMI010000069.1 GCA_031276835.1 Holosporaceae bacterium
GCGGCGCACCAATCTCAATCATTAAACAATATATCGAATCCCAAAACTCGCCACTTTGAGCGTAAAGCGCCTTATATCCCCGCCATAAATGACGGGGTTTTACGGCGCAATTGATAAAATTAAGTTTTTATTTTTTGATTTAAGCTTTGGAACACGGCGGATATTAATTCGCGGGTTGTCATGTTGTTAATTTCTTCTATGGTCCAAATATGTTCATAGCTATCGTGGGCGACGCATGAAAATTTAGTGCGCAGCACGTTGGCGATTGCGGTTTTTTCCAAAGATTCGCTAATGCTAATAAAATCGTCGAGCTTCATGGCCTCGGATCTGCAGCCGTAAACCATCTGCACGTCCTTATCCTTTCGCAGACCAAACGTGTTGCAAACGTCTTTCACGACGTCGTCAAAATTCATTTCATTTTTAGGGGCGATGGTATAGACGCTGGACGTTGCGTCATTATTTTTCATCAAAGAAATAATGGTCTTCAGGAGCGGAGTAAGCAAATCTCTACGATAGTAAACGGCCGCCAGTTCAGAATCCGAAAAATCAGCGTTTACATAGCCATTTAAAAAAATTGACGAAACTATTTTTCCGCCGATTCCCGTTTGGTATGTCATTTCCTCCGGTATGCGGATTATTTTGAATTTTGTGTAGTTTTTTCTATTTTGGGAGTCGGCAAACTGGGCGTAAAGCTCTCCCAATCTTTGGGTCGCTCCAACCCAGTTATTGGCGTTCAAGGCGCCGGAGCTTGACATGAGAAACACGCATGGAATCTTGCTGGATTGCGCAAAATCCACCAATCGTTTAGTATCCAGCACATTTTTGGCCACGGCTTCTTTGAGGTTTTCCTCTCCGGAATGAAAAGATTTGACGGGTATGTTGTAGAAGAGCACGTCCGGCGTGGATCCTTGCAGACCCAATAAATTTATATCGAAGATTTTTATTTTATAATTCCTGTTGGGACATTTTTGGGATAATTCTTGTTCGGCCTCCACCATTAATCTTTCGGATTCGCATAGGACCGTAAGATCCATGGAGCTCACAAGAGACGTCACGCAGATTAAGTCTAAAATACTTCCCCGACCATCGTAGCAAATCCACGCCCGTTTATTTTTAAACGCCGCCGACAGGGCCGTTTTATCGGATGGAAAAATCGCAATGGTTTCAAAATCGCTGGGGGAAATTGGAGAAATACTAAGCGCGGTGGATGATACGTTCTGCCGATTAAAAACATTTGGAGTCGCTTTAAACAACGACACCGAATACTCGGCGGATAATTCTCTCAGTTTCGCAAGATTATCCGGATTTATTTTCTTAGCGACGTACATAAATCTTCTGGGAGAGGGATGAAATGGCATGTAATTGATTTTTTTCATCCATTTTTTTATGTCCTCCACCGATCTAAGGGAACTGTATTTGCTGTTTTTTGAACCGGATAAAATTATCAGTTCCAATATCTTATAGTCGACGTTAAATTCCTTTAGACGCTCCGCCTCCTGTTCGTTTTCGCAAATCATATAGACCGGAGCCAAATCGGAAAACAAATTACAACCGCGCAGGTACTCGAAAATAACGAACTCAAAAAAAACGATTGCCAACAAACTGACTATGGCAACTCCAATGGCATTATTTATAAATAAAACCGGAGCAATACAAGCCGTAACGCCAACTGCGACTTTAAATGGCATTTCGTTGTCTATCTTGTCGATAAACCAACAGAAAATCGCTCCATACGCGCATAATAAAGAAAAAATCTCTTTCAAAAATATATAAATTTTAAACTCTGGATAAATCAAAAGCGACGAAAATCCATACGCCCCCGCCAGAACTAAAATATTTCTCATATGAGCTGCGTACTCCTCGGGAATAGCATCCCATTTTTCTCTAAATTTCCGGCAATATTCTCGGGAAATTTCTCTGATTTTTTTTAGAGAAACGCTTTCAATTATTTTTTTCAGTAAAAAATCTAACATGCTCTTGCTATTTTTTAACGCAAGTAAGAGTATAGATTAATTTTTGCAAAAGACATATAACTTTTATTCGTTGGAGTTTATTTTCATCATGTTTTCCTTTAATAAAATCGGAATTATAGGAGCCGGCAGCTATGGAACGGCCATCGCCCAGTGTTTCAGCAAAAAAGCAGAGGAAGTTTTGCTGGTGAGCGACGTAAAAGTAATCGCCGCCAATATCAACAAATTGCATATGAATTTGAAGGCCCTTTGCGGAGCGTCTTTAAGCGTAAATGTCGCCTGCACAAACAATTTTTCCGAAGTTAACGATAGCGACATAATTTTTATAGCCGTACCAATGGCGGCCGTATCGCTGGTTTGCAGACAAATAAAAGAGAGCCGAATTAAAACGCCGATAGTCTTATGCTCCAAGGGATTCGACATTGAAAACGCGCGTTTACAGAGCGATCTGTTTGAAGAAATATTAGACAACGACTACGCCGTCCTTTCCGGTCCCTCCTTTGCCAGTGAAATTGCTCAGGGACTTCCGGCAGAAGTGAATATCGCAAGCAAAAATAACGAGTTATCCAATAGGGTCGCCTTATCTTTATCATCCGAAATGTTTAAAATGGAAGTCATAGACGATTATATAGGATTGCAGGTGGCCGGAGCGTTAAAAAACGTCCTGGCCATAGGGTGCGGGATTCTTTCCGGATTGAAACTAGGCAACAGCGCCATCGCAAAATTAATCGTAAACGGATTGCATGAAATGGCCCAACTGGCCGTCTCATTGGGAGGGAAAAAAGAAACATTTTCTAAACTCGGCGGCATTGGAGACACAGTTTTAACCTGCACCAGTAGACAGTCGCGCAATATTTTATTCGGCGAACATTTGGCCGGCGGCGGCAGCATAGATAATTGGAACGGCCCTCTGGCGGAGGGAGTATTTGCGGCAAAAATAATTCCCATATTCGAGCAAAAATACGACATTAGTCTGAAAATATTATCGGAAATTCATCGAGTCGTTTATCAGAAAAAATGCATATTCGAGATGATTTCGGAAATTATCTAGCGGACTGTTAATAATTTATTAACCATGATGTGTTTCTCTATTCTCATGAGAAATATAGCCGTACTTATTCCATGTTATAATGAGGCCAACACCATGGCAGACGTTGTCGCTTCGTTTAAGAAACATCTGCCGAACGCCGTTGTATACGTCTACGACAACTGTTCCGAAGACGATACGGCGGAAATTGCCAGAAACGCCGGCGCCATAGTCGTGACCGCTAAAACCAGAGGAAAGGGAAACGTCGTTCGCAGAATGTTTTCCGATGTAGACGCCGACATATATATAATGGTGGACGGAGACTCCACCTACACGGCAAAAGACGCTCCGCGAATGATAAACGCCCTGATTAAAGAAAAAGCGGATATGGTGGTGGCCGTTCGCCGAGAAAGATCCGACTCCGCCTACAGAAACGGCCACAGACTCGGAAATAGAATATTTAATCGCCTGTTGAAAATCTTGTTTCACAGTACGTTCAGCGATATTTTTTCCGGATATCGCGCCTTTTCCCGAAGATTTGTGAAGACGTTTCCTATCATGGCTAACGGATTCGATATAGAGGCGGAATTATCGATTCATGCCCTGACGTTGGCGATTCCATGCGCAGAAATTGATTCGGACTACTGGGAAAGACCGGCGAATTCTTATAGCAAATTAAGCACGTTTAAAGACGGATTTAAAATTTTCGTCAGTATAATGAAATTATTAAAGGACGTAAGACCTTTATTTTTTTTTGGAATGATTTTTATTGCATTATTTTTGCTGTCGATTGGAATATCCTATCCCCTCGTCATGACATTCATGGAAACCGGACTGGTGCCAAGATTGCCGACGGCCGTTTTATCAACCGGAGTAATGATGATTTCCTTTTTAAGTCTCACATGCGGGATTATCATGGACAGCATCAGTCAGGCTCGCATGGAAATAAAAAAATTGCATTACTTATTGTTTAATTAATTGTCTTGTCGTTCTGAGATCCTCAATTGCCTTTGGAATATTTTTTTTGTATTTTAGGGATTATCGATTCGGAGAAAGATGTTTTGAAACTGGTGGACAAAATTATCGCAGCCATTGAACCGCCGTTAAATCATAATGGATACGACGTCGCGGACGTGAAAATCGTCGGCGGAAAACATATGATTCTCGGCGTAGATATTGAACGTTTAGACGAGGCTCCGGTTACGGTGGACGACTGCGTCGCCGCCAATCATTTGATTTCTGCAATTTTAGATGTTGAAGATTTTATAAAAGGATCATATAATCTGGAGGTTAGTTCGCCCGGCGTAAATCGTCCTCTCAAAAAGATTAGCGATTTTGAGCGTTTTTGCGGTAAAGACGTGAAAGTGGAGCTGTTTTCCGCCATAAACGGTAAACGCACATTTTTCGGAAAGCTGACGAGGATAGAACAAAATTTGAACGACGCCGTTGTCTATTTGAAGGAAGGGTGCGATACTGTGGCCGCTGAATTCGGAGTGCCGTATAATGGCATTAAAAGGGCGAGTGTAAAAAGATTTTGAGCGAAGGATAATTGGAAGATGTCGACGGCTTTATGGACAAATTCTCGTTTTTATGGACCGGAATTGTTGCAGATTTCGGACGCTGTGGCCCGTGAAAAGGGATTGGAAAAAGAGAAAATTCTTGAGGCTATGGAAGGCGCAATTCAGAAGGCGGCTCGGTCTAAATACGGATACGAGCACGATATTCGCGTGCAAATAGACAGAAAAAGCGGCGAGGTGTCCATTTTGAAATGCATCACCGTTAAGGAAATGGTGGAAAACGACGTCACGGAAATCTCTCTGGAAGAGGCAAAAAAAATCGACGCCAACGCGCAGTTAGAACAGGTATTTACCACGCAATTGCCATTGATAAATTTTGGAAGAGTCGCCGCCCAAGTCGGCCGGCAAATCATTACCCAAAAAATCCGAGACGCCGAGCGGGAGAAACAGTACAATGAATTCAAAGGGCGGGTTGGAGAAATAATAAGCGGAATCGTAAAACGTGCCGAATTTAGCTCCGTAACTTTGGACGTCGGACGTACGGAAGCCATCATAAAGAGAGATCAGCTCATTCCGAAGGAGAATTTTAGAGTCGGCGAAAGAGTTCGCGCCTATATCGCCGACGTTTCGCAGGAGATCAAAGGTCCGCAGGTGTTTTTATCTAGAACTCATCCGCAATTTCTCGCAAAATTGTTTATGCAGGAAGTTCCGGAGATATACGACGGCGTGATCGAAATAAAATCCGTCGCAAGAGATCCT
This sequence comes from Holosporaceae bacterium, assembly GCA_031276835.1. Taxonomy (GTDB): domain Bacteria; phylum Pseudomonadota; class Alphaproteobacteria; order UBA3830; family UBA3830; genus JAIRMQ01. The sequence goes on from JAISMI010000069.1 coordinate 5,274, forward strand.
GGAAGTCGCGCCAAAATCGCCGTTTACACCTCCGACGGCAACATAGACCCAATTGGCGCCTGCGTGGGCGTTAGGGGAAGCCGCGTACAGGCAATAATTCGAGAATTGCAGGGAGAAAAAATCGACATTGTGCTTTGGTCCGACGATCCGGCAACGTTTGCCGTTAACGCTCTTGCTCCGGCCGAAGTCTCAAAGGTCGTGATGGACGAGGAAAATAGAAAATTCGAAGTCCTGGCGCCGGACGCTCAATTAAGTCTAGCTATAGGAAGAAGAGGACAAAACGTCCGACTGGCGTCTAAGCTAATCGGATGGAACGTAACCGTTGTCTCCGAGTCCGAAGCTCTGGAAAAGAGAAACCTAGAATACCACGCCCAGTCGAAGGAATTCATGGAAGCCCTCGATTGCGACGAAGTCATCGCTCATTTGCTTGTGGCCGAAGGGTTTACCAATGTCGAGGAGTTGGGAAGCGTTTCCCAAGAAGAACTCGCCTCCATTAATGGGTTCGATGAAAATCTGGCGGAGGAACTTATATCTCGCGCCGTCAATTATTTGACTAAAAAAGACCAGGAAACATTGGAAAAACTAAAAGAAATGAACATTGATAACGGAATTATTGATCTTGAGGTTCTTTCCAATAGAGACATATTAATTCTGGCAGAAAGCGGAATTAAAAAGTTGGATGATCTCGCCGACTTAAGCGCAGAAGAATTGATGGATCTGTTGCCCAATCTGAACGAAAATTCTGCCAACGATATTATCATGAAATCTAGGAAACATTGGTTTGAGTAGCATGTAATGGCAGGAGAAAACATATGGCAGAACAGAAGAAAGGCACGTTAAGTTTATCTTGCCCCACCGACTTAAAAAAAACCTCCGATATCCTCAGCGGAAAGGTGCGTCAAAGTTTTTCCCACGGAAAAACAAAAGTGGTAACCGTCGAGGTTAAAAAAAAGAGAATATTGGGCAAACCGCCGGTCGGAGTCGAGTCAACCTCTCCCGTTCTGGACTCGTCCAAAGGAGACCTCACCAATAGAGAGCTGGAAACGCGTATAAAAGCCGTCCAGGAGGCCATAAAAGAAAGTAAAGAACAAGAAGAACTCCGCCTTATTCGGGAGCAGGAGGAAAAGGAACTGGCTCGCATTCGCGCCGCAGAAGAAGCCAAAAGATTGGCCGAAACTCCGCTTATCCCCGAGGAAAAATCCATAGAAAATGCCGAACAAAAATCAGACGCGCCGAACGCAGATGCTAAAACAATAGATAATCATAGTAAATTTTCGCCGCATAAGCACATTAAATACGCAAAGGACTCCGATTCCTCGGACGACGACGATTTTACGCCCGCTAAAAATTCTTCTAAAAAAGTTTTGTCCGTGAAAAAAGATATTGGCGAACTCAAGGGACGCTATACTCCAGGCGGTTCCAGCAGAATTTCCATCTACAATGCCCTCGACGCAGACGAAGGTAGAACGCGTTCTTTGTCTTCTCTAAAAAGAGCCAGGCAGAAAAATAAATCCGCGCATAATAGTTCGGAAGACATGAAAATCATCAAGGAAGTCATTCTTCCGGAGACAATTAGCGTGCAGGAATTATCCAACAGAATGGCCATTCGCACCGGAGAAGTCGTCAAGACATTGATGAAACTCGGAGTTATGGCAACCGCTAATCAGATCATCGACGCGGATACGGCCGAGTTAATAGTTTTGGAATTTGGCCATAAGGTAAAAAGAGTTAGCGATAGCGACATAGAAATCGGATTGAAGCGAGAGGACTTAGCTTTGGATCTTTTGCCGCGTCCGCCGGTCGTCACTATCATGGGACACGTCGATCACGG
>JAISMI010000090.1 GCA_031276835.1 Holosporaceae bacterium
GTTCCTCCGTTGCGCCCAAGGCGACAAACAGGTCGAATACTTCATTTACGACTTCGTTTACTCGGGCTTCCGGTTTATCAATTTTGTTTACTACGACGATGGGTCTTAGTCCCAAGGCCAGAGCCTTGGTCAAAACAAATTTAGTTTGGGGCATTGGCCCCTCGGAGGCGTCCACTAGGAGCAGAACGCCTTCCACCATACTTAGAATGCGCTCGACCTCCCCTCCAAAATCGGCATGTCCTGGAGTGTCCACTATGTTTAATTTTATATTATGCCAAATGAAACTGGTGCATTTCGCTAAAATCGTGATGCCTCTTTCTCTTTCCAGATCGTTATAGTCCATGGCGCAGGTTTCTATTCGCTGATTATCCCTGAACAATCCGCTCTGCCTGAACATCGCATCCACAAGAGTTGTTTTTCCATGATCGACATGGGCGATTATGGCAAGGTTTCTTAGTTCTTTAGACAATGTTTTACTCCGAGAGTTTACGAAAGACCGGCATTATATACTGTAATCGGTTAATATTCTACTATTTTTAACATCGCCGATCCGATGAAGTATTGATTCCGGCTCGATTTTTTTTGTAAAATAGTTCTATTCGCAACAATTTTACTTGAAAAATTTCATTAAATGGTTTAGATTGTCCCCCATGTCGAGAAAAGGATAGATTAATGCTCGCAGTTATGAGAACCGGCGGCCAGCAATATAAGGTGAAAGAGGGAGATTTTGTCTCCGTTGAAAAACTTCCCTATGAAGTTGGCGCAAACGTGGAGATTTCAGACGTGCTAATGCTGGAAGACGAAGGAAACGTCCAGCTGGGAACTCCCAACGTCGCCGGAGCGGCGGTGCTGGCAAGCGTGGTGGAGCAAAAAAAACGTCGGACTGTTTTGATTTTCAAAAAAAGTCGTAGAAAAAATTATCGTAGAAAAAACGGGCATCGACAGCCTGTGACAATTCTAAAAATAGAAGGTATTAGGCACTAGGAGTAGAGTATGGCTACAAAAAAAGCTGGCGGTAGTTCCAAAAATGGCCGCGATTCCGAAAGTAAACGTCTTGGCGTGAAACGTTTTGGAGGACAATCCGTGCTAGCCGGAAATATTATCGTCAGGCAGCGGGGCACAAAAATAAAAGCCGGTCAAAATGTCGGCATTGGACGGGATCATACGCTGTTTGCCACGGCGAACGGCGTCGTTAGATTCTCAAAAAACTCCTGCGGCAGAAGTATGGTTTCCGTAATTTCAGCCGAGTGACGGCGACGACCAGGATATTTTTCTCGTTTCTCCCTGCAGTTGGAATTTGATTTTTATGGAGTCCGTAGGCAGTAAATGCTGAATTATTTCCGGCCATTCGATGATGGTAATGTAATTCTGAAACGCTTCTTCGAGTCCCAACTCATAAAATTCTTCCTCTGATTTTAGTCGATGGCAGTCCACATGCCAAATTTCGGCGATTTCCGAATCATATATTTGCACTATGGAGAACGTTGGACTTACAACTTCTTCCGCCGAATTATTGAGAAATTGTACGAGATATTTTGAAAAAGTGGTTTTGCCGTATCCTAGATTTCCGAAAAGAGCGAAACATTGACCAGGTTTTGCAAATTGAGAAAAGTATTTCGCCGCCATTTGGGTTTCCGCCAATGATTTACAAATAAATTCGGTCATGTTTGTGCGACGGCGTTTAATTTTGCTTCCAGCTGTTTATAGTTCTCCAGGAGCAGGGGAATATTGCGCGATATTTCACGGAATATATTTTGCAGCCAAAGTTGTTCTTCGTCTGAAAAATTTTCTAACACATAGGAAGCGACCATGGATTTTTCCTTTGGTCTTCCGACTCCAATTCTGACGCGCCAATAGTCGTTCCCCAGCAGAGAATCAATGCTTTTCAGTCCGTTATGACCGCCGTTGCCTCCGCCTTTTTTTATTTTTATTTTGCCGAATTTAAGATCTATGTCGTCGTGGAATACGAATATTTTTTCCGGCGGAATTTTGTAAAAATCCGCAAGGAATCTAACCGCCTGTCCGGATAAATTCATAAAAACAAGGGGCTTAGCGGCTATTATTCTGATTTTATCAAGATCGAAAAATGCTGCCTGCGCAATGGACGCCATTTTTTTGAATTCGACAGAAATATTGGCGTCAACCACCGCTTCTATTACTTTAAATCCTACGTTATGTCTGTTATTTGCATATATAGGCCCTGGATTGCCAAGACCCGCAAGCAAAAATGCATCGTTCATCAGGAAGAGGCTTCCGGCGTCGCTTCAGTGGATTGTTCGGATTCTTCTTCTTTTTTCATAATGGTAGGAGCCACAACTGTAGCAATGGTAAAGCTCTTACAATTGATCGGCAGAGTTATTCCTTCTGGAAGTTTTACGTCGTGGGAGTGAACCGTATGATGAAATTCGAATCCCGTCAGATCTATTTCTATCTTTTCCGGAATGTTGTCCGGATCGCATATGACGTCCATTTCATGCGCCAGTACGTTCAGGACGCCGCCCATTTTTAATCCTGGGGAGGCCAGCTCGTTGACGAAAGCAAGAGGAACGCGAACGGAAACCTTGCTGCCCTTGCCCACTCTCATGAAATCCACGTGCAAAGGCTGATCTGTCACCGGATGAAATTGCACGTCTTTTACCACAAGTTTCTGTCCCTTTTTCTCTAAACCTTTTACTTCAAACACGGTGGAAAAAAAATTAGACCGATGAACATACCGATTTAATATATCCTTGGAAATGCATACAGACTCGGGCGACGCTTTATCTCCGTAGATAATGCAGGGAATGAATCCGCTTCTTCTATCTGATCGCGAGGATCCAGTTCCCAAATTTTCTCTCTTTTTTGCTTCCAAAATAACAGTAGCCATCGTAAAAATCCCTTTTAAATCGTCATAATATACATCTAATTGTTTCCGCTATCAACGAAGCAATTGATAATTTCTTGAATTTGACGGGAAGGTTTTCCGAATTGCCTATGCTGTCGGGTAATATAATTTCCGCTATGTCTGATTTTTC
>JAISMI010000073.1 GCA_031276835.1 Holosporaceae bacterium
CTAGACGTCCTAGCAAGAACCATATACGGAGAGGCCAGAGGAGAATTATTTAAATTCGGTCTATCTTCTCTAATCGCCATCGGCAACGTCGTCGCGAATAGAAAAAATAAAAATTTCGCGCCGACAATCGGAGATGTCTGCACCGCTCCATATCAATTTTCTTGCTGGAATGAAAAAGATCCAAACTACGAAAAAATGAAAAACGTCACAAAAGAGTCTTCAATTTTTAAAATTTGTCTCGAGGTGGCGGAAAATATATTAACGGAAAAATGGCCGGATCTGACCGACGGATGCGACCATTACCACGAACGAACCGTCAAGCCGTCTTGGGCGTCCCGTATAGCGCCTAAACGAATTTTTGGTTCCCATTATTTTTATGAATTAAGGAAAATGAAATGACAATAGAAAGAATAATTTTAGATTCTATGAAATCCGCCAAAAATGAAATAATAGAAGGCGTTCTAGATTCGATAAAATCTGAAAAAACGCCGACTGGAAAACGCAAGGAAATTTATGAAAATCCGCCTCAAGCGGGTATCAATAAATCCAACGGCGGCGCCGCTTCTAATAATAGCGGTAGTAACGGCAGCGCCGCCAATAACGGCGACAACGGAACTTCCAATAATGTCGGCGGAACCGTCAATAACTGCAGCGGAGCTTCCAATAACTCCAATAACGTCGGCGTAATAAACGCCTGCGGCCGTAATAAAAGAATGAATATTATGGTCATAGGCGCCGCTCTTGGACTAATTTTTTGTCTGCTGACGCTGACTTCCTACAAGGGAGATCTGCCCGGAGAAGTGGTAGGCATCATATCAACGGTGTCCGGAATTTTCGGCGCCTGTCTGAAGGACGCCTATAGCTTCGAGTTCGGATCGTCCCGCGGCAGTAAGGAAAAAGACGAAAAAATCTCTTCCACCATATTGGAAAGAATGAAATACAACTAGCCTAAAACTACGAAAAATGTCGGTCGAAATATCGCAGAAACGTAAGATTTGAGGAATTGCCCAATAAGTATAGAAAACTAATCGAAAAAATGTTATTTTTCAAGTAGTTAATAAAAGTATTCGTCAACATAGCGTTAAAATTCGTTAAATTTACGAAAATTCAGGCGATCCTGGAACGTAATTTCTATCCCTATGGAGCAATTCCAGATTCACGCCAAATTATAACGTAATGGAATCGGCCGACAATGAACGTCTTCTAGATCACTAATTAAGGAAAATCAACTCCGCCTCTGGAAAAAGGATTACATCTCAGCAATCGCAGTATTATTTTTAGGCTTCCGTGAAGGAAGCCGTATTTTTTTATGGACGCCTCCGCATAATCCGAGCAAGTCGGATAAAACTTACACTGGGATTTTATGTGAGGAGATATAGCTACCTTATAAACGCGAATTAAAAAAATCAGAAATTTTTGCATTTTGAAAATCAAACTTTAAATTGACCTTTTCTCCTGTCGACCCGCTCAATTCTTTAATGGAATCCTCGTCCTCATCATTATTATGACAAAATTTTCCCTCTTTCAAGGAAAAAACGACCTCGAAATTTGTTTAAATATTTTCTATGGCTTTTGCGATTATTTTGCTATAAAATAGTTAATAATTTTATTTGTATTTCAAGAGAGAATAAAAATGAATCTAAAAAAAATATTCTTGCCGCTGATGGCATGCGCGATTAGTTTGATTTTTCCATCCGCGTCGGCATTTATTATAGTACCGCATAGAATGGGAAACATTCAGAACGCTATTACGGAGGCCAATCAGGAAGTAGATTGCTCAATGACCAACGCCTATGTTGTGTGCGAATACATTGGAGACGCCAATAACGCAACGCTGTGCAGATTCACCACGATTTTTATGCCTCTGAAAAAAAAATGTTTCCCTGATAAAAATATTCTAATGGAAACTTCATCTTATTTTTCAATTACTTGCGACATAAAAGAGGGCGCATTTTTATACGATAGAGAATACACTTCTCAAAATTTCCAGTATCTCTTCGACGACGTATTGCCGCGGGACGCAGTTAAACGAATGGACATTCCGCTTCTGATCGAAGAGCCAAATTTTACGCTGAAAATTAAAACATATGATCCAGATATCTTCCTTCGTCCGAAAAAATTGTTAGTTGGATCTTATATAAGCGAAAAAAAACTTCCTCCAATACAGGAAAAAACTTCCGTCACGCTTGCGGACGGAATGAGTTTAATCGAGCTGATCGTCAAACTTGAATCGCTGGGCACTAGATATAGTCCCCAAAATATTCTTCCGTACGGAGCGGCCAATATTATTATTAACGAATTACATAAGCTGCATAGGGAAAAACAGCAGCCCGAAGCGTCAAAGCCTGAAGAATCGCGACAAGAAAAATTGCAGTATGAAGAACCTAAAGTATTGCAATTAAAGAGAACGTTGAATTTTACAAATAATCGCTGCGTCTAATTTCCCTTATGATCCTGAAGTATTATTTGGACAAGCTCTGATTCTCTATTTTACCGTTTAGAAAACGCACGGCGGAAGTCGTTTCCCGCAGAAGTTCGTTCCAGACTATGTCGGAGGCGGATTTTCGCGCTATCAGAACGTAATCGACTCCGGCCAGACCATATTCTTTCAGAACGACGTCCGCCGCGGCGCGCATGCGGCGCTTACATCGATTCCTTAGAACGGCGGCGCCGACTTTTTTAGAAGCGGTGAAGCCGACTCTATACCATCCAAGACCATTGGAAACACACTGCGCCACAAGGGAACTTGTCCGGAAACAAAAACCGTATCGCGAAACATTTATGAAATCTTTTCTTTTTCTGATTCTGAAATCTTTTTTCAACTGAATACTACGCGGACAAACGACTGCGACCTTTTGCCCTTCTCGCTTTCAAAATGCGACCGCCGGCGGCGGTCCTCGACCTAAATCCATGTCTGCGTTTGCGAATTAATTTGCTTGGATTGTAAGTGGGCTTAGCCATATTCTCCTCTGTACACATAATCGAAGCGTATTCTATTGATAACTAAAAAAAAGTCAAGGAAAAAAACAGGAATTGTCGCATACGGGCGGAAACCGTCTTCCAAAATCACTAAAATTTCCGCAAATTCAGCGAGTCTCGGCCGAGTTGACGAACGTTTTTGTTAACTTCTCTAAAACCAACGTCTCTTGAACTAATTTTTCATGTTTTTCGGACAATTTTAAAAATCGCCGCCAAGATTATTAATGTAAAACTTCCGCCGCTTCAGCGAAGCCATCGCTTTCCAAAGGCGGAAAAAACTGGAGCGGGCGAAGGGATTCGAACCCTCGACACCAACCTTGGCAAGGTTGTACTCTACCACTGAGCTACACCCGCTCAACGTCGCCATGATATCAACTTTTAGCCAAAAAACAATAATCTTTTTTATTTTTACGATCCAACCAACAATCGTTTCGGAATCATTTGACCAATGCAATTTCGATTCCGCCAATCTGAATTTTTTCGAAATCTTCATAAAATTCGGGAATGATCTGGAATTTGCGTTCATTTTTTTAAACGGCCCAAATTAGAAGAATTAATTTTTATTTGAAATAAAGATTGAATATTTTTGTTAATAATATATTATTTAAGGCATTAGGTTAAAGTATTTAGGGAGAAAGTTATGGCAACAGCTACAAATCCAGGTACCGACGGCAAGACAAACGCCTTCGCCGGCGTCAAAGTACCAAAAATCGATACGAACGCGCTCATTGATTCCTACAAAAAGAATCTTGAGATTTTAGGACTTATCAACAAAATGTCCCTTGAAGTTTGCAACGGAATTACAAAACTTCAGTCGGCTTTTGTGAAACAGCTCGTCAGCGACATTGGCAGCATCGTCGAAAAAGGAGCAAAACCTTCAGACGCGTTTGCTAGATTTTCAGAAGTCGCCCGCGACAGCGTGGTAAAGGCCATTAACAACAGCAAGCAGATCTCCGATTTGATCACCGCCAACAACAACGATCTGACGGCGGCAATCACCAAGAGATTTAAAGAATCCATCGAAGAAGCCAAAACGCTCGTCAAGAAATAGTTTTGGTCTTTAGTAACAAAATAAAGCAATCCGAGACTACGGTCGCGGGTTGCTTTTGCGTTATTTTAGATAAATTCAGTCGGCCGTCCGAGAATATTTTCGTCCATTGAAGTTCGCCGTATAATCGGATTTTTTTGCTATTGACCTTTGGGCCGCGAAACTGTACAAAAATGATGGTGCGGCGAGCGTAGCTCAATTGGTTAGAGCGCCAGGTTGTGGCTCTGGAGGTCGTCGGTTCGATTCCGATCGCTCGCCCCATGTTGATAAAGGCGTTCTGGAGAGAAAATGAATAATTTTAGATATGACGAACTGGTGCAAAAAGCTCTTATTTCCGTCGTTAGAGATGTTTTAAAAGACGTGTCTGAAAACGGATTGTCCGGCAGTCATCATTTTTATGTCAGATTTCGCACCGACCATCCTAAAGTTAGAATTCCTTCTTTTCTAAAGGAAAAACATCCGGAAGAAATTATGGTCGTGATCCAGTACCAATTTTGGAATTTAAAAGTTTCTCCGGACGGATTTAGCATAGATTTGAGTTTTAACGGCGTTCAGGAAAATCTTCAAATTCCGTTTTCCGCCATGACGGCTTTCGTGGATCCTTCCGTAAAATTTGCGCTGCAATTTACTCCATCCTTTGAGGAGGATTCCCCTTTTGATCCCAAAAAGGAATCCATAAAAAATGAAATCGACTGCGATGGGAAAATTATAAGCTTCGATAGCTTCAGAAAAAAGTAAATGCCCTTTATCTTCGACTTGTTGTTACTGAATATTTTGCCGCTGTTTGTAGCGATCGTTCTGCATGAAATTTCCCACGGCGTAGTCGCCTATTGGCTCGGCGACGATACGGCCCAAAAGGCCGGTCGATTTAAATTATTCACCCATTTTGATCTGTTTGGGTCTTTTTTAATTCCTTTGGGTCTATACCTAATGAATTCTCCATTTTTAGCGGGATACGCCAAACCTGTTCCCATAAACGTCAAAAAATTCAAAGATCCTATGACGGACATGGCGCTGGTCGCTCTCGCCGGACCGCTATGCAATCTTATTTTAGCGTTTTTGACGGCTTTTATACTAAAAAATATCCATATGTCGGCGGAGATATTTCAGGAGGATATCATTGCCAAACTGACGTTTAATTTTTTAGTCGTAAATTTGGCTCTGTTTTGGTTTAATTTAATTCCGATTCCGCCCCTCGACGGCAGCAGAATATTAGCGACGTTCCTGCCCGTTCGCGCGGCGATGAAATTTTATGCCCTCGAATCTTTCGGCATATTTATAATCATTGGAATTGAGTTGATTTGCTCGCCAATATCCCAGATCGTCGGCCATAACGTCGGATTGCTGGAAAATCTAGTGAAAACCCCCCTTTTATTTACTATACGATTTTTACTCTCCTAAAATGATTGACGTTTTCCTCCGCCGCAGTTAGATTTAAACAACGTTTTGCGAGGGTAAAATGAAAAAATTTTTTCTGATAATAGGGTTGTGCTTTTTAGCGGCATGTCAGCCGCGAATAAATTCGCGCGGCAACGTCGTCGTAAAGGAAAATTTAAAAAATTTTGCGGTCGGAAAAACGACCATGCAGGACGTGCTGGCCCGCTGCGGCGCTCCATCGCTGCTGAGGGGCGATTATTTGTGGATCTATATCGGCGCCAAATCTGAAGAAATAACCTTCGGCGATATAAAATTAACCGATAAATTCATTGTGAGAATGAAATTCGATGCAAATAAAATCTTGCAATCCATAGAAAAAGTTGAGTCGCAACTAAAAGAAGACGATAATATCGATATGAATGAAGAAATTACCGGCCTGATCGAGGAAACCAATCGGCCGGAAAACGCCTCCTCCCAAAATACGACTCCGCCAAAGGATAAATAATTTAATGACGTTGAATTCCACTGGAACAACGCAGTCCGGCGATTTTCGTCGTTTGATAATCGCGTATCTGGCGGCGTTTTCGCTCATTCCGATGATTACCCGCAATATCATTCCCCACGATATGATCGAAAATCTCTACTGGGGAAAAGAGACGTTGTTGGGATACGCCAAACATCCGCCGCTATTCGCGTGGATTTCATATTTTTTCTACAAATGCTTTTTCTCCTGGCCGGAATCTTTGTACTTATTAACTCAGTTGAATTTGCTGCTCGGATTTTATTTCCTATTTCAAACGGCGAAATTAATTTTTAAGGACGAAGTAAAATCATATGCGTCCGTGCTGATTTTTATGGCGTCGGTTTGCGCGGCGTTCGGAAATGAAAAATTCAACGCCAGCACAATTTTAATGTCGCTGCTGCCGGCGATAAATTATTTTTTCGTCCGATTGCTAAAGTTTAACAAAAATTCCGATGGAATTTTGCTGGGAATATTTTCGGCGTTGGCATTTCTTGGAAAGTACTTCGCGCTTCTGCACATCGGCTGCATGGGATTGTTTTTGATCTCCGATCGAGACCGATGGAAATTCCTAAGAACTCCTCCAATCTATTGGGCGGCGATCGTTTTTTTGGCGGGCGTATCGTGGCATTTGTTCTGGATGGCGGACAACGATTTCATAACGTTAAAATACGCCCTCGATAAATCTGTAAACAGTCCCAAAAATTATTTTTCCGCCTGGAATTTTGTAATGATGCAGTGCCTGTTCTTTGGAACTTCGTTTTGGGCG
>JAISMI010000026.1 GCA_031276835.1 Holosporaceae bacterium
CGCGTCTTTGCAGAGGTGGAAAACACTCTATTCAAAGTAACTCTGAAATATGTAAATGGAAATCAGCTTAAAGCCGCGCAGATACTGGGCATAAACCGAAATACTCTGCGAAGGAAAATACTAAATTTGGAGAGGAATAATACTTAACCTTCTTAAAAGAATAGTCTTATTTTTCAAAAGTTCTCGGGTACGAAATCATTTAATGTATTTATTTTTCGTGCTTTCCGTTGTTTCCTGCTTTGTCACCTACCTGTTATTTTCGGACGTAGAAACATACAACCGCAATTCTAGGGCGGTTATTTCCATACTCTATTTTGATATTACTTTTATTTTACTGCTGCTATTGTTGAGCAGCAACAAGCTTGTGGAACTTTGGAGCGGCAGACACAGCAAAGGATCCAGGCTAACGATACGTCTCATATCTACTTTTTCGGTAATATCTGTGGTTCCATCCGTAATGATGTGTATTTTTTCAGCCATATTCTTTCACAACGGGGTGGAGTCCTGGTTTAATAAACGAAATCAAACGGTGTTGCAGGAATCCCTCGGCGTGGCGGAATCTTATCTGACGGAACACAAAAAAAACGCCATTTGCGATTGCATCGCCATCTCCAAAACTTTGGAATATCATTTTGAAAGAATGTCCAATAATTTTGAAGATAATCCAATTAGTTTATCAAAAAATATTGGCTTCCTATTGGACGATTTGTGCGGACTAAAGAGCGTCGACGCCGCTATTCTTTTAGACTCCTATTTAAACGTAATCGCCCATTCAAAATATAGTGTTTCTCTTCATTTTCTGAACGTCGACTACAAAAAACTTAAAGAAATGGAGAACTTGAACGAAAAAGGACTTATTTTAGATACTAACGATGAAAACGACTCTAAAAGTATCATAGCGGCCTCTTGCTTTAAAAATTCAGATGAATATATGTATTTGATCATAGAAAAAAGCATAAATTCCGACATATTATCGCAGGCAAGAAACACGAAAATCGCCCACGACGAATATTTTAATCTGTTGAAGGATCGCAGTTCTCTGGAAATTGCATTTATCTTTATGTTTCTCGTGATGGGAATTCTGCTATTAATCGCCTCGATTGCCGTTGCAATCATTTATTCCTGGAGAATAGTAAAGCCCGTCAGCAACCTAATTGACGTATCGGAGGACATAATCAGCGGAAATATGGACGCCCGAGCTGATGAAGACGGATCTTATGAAGAAATTAGGCTTCTGAGCAAAACCTTTAATCAAATGATGGAGCAGATCAGCAATCAACGGGAAGATCTCGTCAAAATCAACAAAAAACTCGACGAAAGAATGAAATTCACCGGCAGCGTTTTGGCCGGAGTTTCATCTGGAGTAATCGGAATAGACAATAATACTATATTTATATGGAATACAGCCGCTGAAAAATTGCTCGGAACGTCCATTTCATCCGGCGAACGCATTGGAAACGTCTTTCCGGAAATAGAAGGACTGCTGCAGCTAATCAATCGGGAAGTTACTTCAATTCAAAAGGAAATTCAATTCCAAAAGGATAATAATATTCTGCTATTTTCGGTAAAAATAGAAAACATAGCGTCCCATAACAACGGAAGATTCGTAGTAACCTTCAACGACTTAACGGATATGGTCATGGCTCAGAGAAAGGCGGCCTGGTCGGACGTGGCTCGAAGAGTCGCCCATGAAATAAAGAATCCTCTTACTCCAATTCAACTATCGGCCGAAAGGATTAGACGTAAGTATTTGCCTCAAATAACCGTCGACGCCAATATTTTCTCGGAATTGGTAAACGTTATCATACGACAGGTCGGAGACATAAAAAGATTGATCGACGAATTTAATTTTTTTGCAAGGTTGCCGGAGCCAAATCTAAAGGAATGCGATCTTTACGATATCTGCGGCCAGGCGGTTTTTCTAATGCAAAACGCCGCCGACGACGTGGAGGTTATATTTTCAACCGACAAGCAAAATAAATCAAAAATCAAAGCGGATGAACGATTGCTCCATCAATCCATAGTAAATCTAATACAAAACGCCATCAACGCGCTGTCCACCGCAAACAAAACCGATAAAAAGGTCTGGGTTTCGGTGAAACAAACGCCGCCCAATATGATAGTCTCGGTAGAAGATAACGGTCCTGGTCTTCCTAAGGGGAAAACGGAATCTTTAGCGACTCCATATTTCACATTAATGCCCAAAGGAACGGGTTTAGGTCTGGCTATCGTGAAAAAAATAGTACAAGATCATAGAGGGGAACTAACCTTTGGAGAAAGCGTCCACGGCGGAGCAAAGGTAACAATGCTTATTCCATTTTCTATTGGGGTTAACAAATGAACAACGAAACAATACTAATCGTCGACGACGAGGCGGAAGTTAGATCGCTGATATCCGACGTGCTTTCGGATGAAGGCTACAAAACTTATCTGGCCAAAGATGGGCAAGAAGCCCTTTCGTTAATAAAAAATTCGCCTCCGGATTTGATATTTTTGGATTTATGGATCGAAGACGACGAATCCGCCGGCATGAAAATCCTCGAAAAAATACAGAAAATGCGAGTTGGAATTCCGGTAATTATTATTTCCGGACATGGAACGATTGATATTGCCGTTCAGGCTATTCAGAACGGAGCCTTTGATTTTATCGAAAAACCTTTCGTCATAGATCGTCTACTTTTAACCTGTAAACGAGCGCTGGAAATTTATCGATTAAAAAAGGAAAACTCCACCTTAAAACTCAACAAATTTGACGTCGGAGTTTTTTCCGTTGGGAAGTCGCAATTTGCCTTATCCATAAAATCTACGCTGGAAAAGATCGCTTCCGCCAACAGTCGTGTTTTCATTAGGGGACGAGTCGGCATAGGAATGGATTCCATTGCCATGGAGATTCACAAAAAATCCAGTCGAATGGATTCGCCATTTATTCACGTCAATTGTTTTTCCGACGATAAGGATAATTTCAGTAATGAATTTTTCGGTACGGAAAAATTGTATGGATACATCGAAAAAGCCGACGCCGGCACGCTGTTTTTGGAAGACATAACAAAATTATCCAAAAGCTGTCAGGTGAAATTGCTGCAATTCCTTCAGGAAAACGCCTATCTTCTTGGTAATAGGAGGGTGCGTTCCGATGCAAGAATAATATGCAGTTCTAACGAAGACGTCGACGCTTTGTTAGCGTCTAACAGGTTTAATCGGGAACTATTTTACCGTTTAAACATAGTGAATATAGACGTTCCGAGCCTAAAAGATCGACGCGAGGATATTCTTCCGCTAATCGACTATTACCTGTCCAATTCCGAAACCATTTTTGGATTGAAAACAAAAAATTTTACCGAAAGCGCCCTGGCGATTTTGCAATCCTACGATTGGCCTGGAAACGTCCATCAGCTAAAAAATGTTGTGGAAAGCTCGCTAATTAACTCCATAAAATCCAACGAGATAGACAAAAACTCTCTGCCCTCCGAACTAACCTCAAGCGCCAAGGAGAAATTCGTTTCCCTCAACGTGGCTAAGCTCATTTCTCTACGCATAAAGGAGGCGAAAGAGTATTTTGAATCCGACTATTTGCGGGCTCAAATCAGTAGATTTTCCGGAAACGTATCCAAAACCGCCGAATTCATAGGCATGGAGCGATCCGCCTTGCATAGGAAATTAAAATCTTTGGGAATCATATCGGACAAAAACAAAAAGGTTGATCAAAAATGAACGTTTTAATTTTAGGAGCTGGACAAGTCGGTTTAGGAGTCGCCAATTATCTTAGAAACCATAACGCCGAAGTCGCTATTGTTGAAAAATCTCCGGAACTTGCCTTCGACATTAGAAATTCTTCTAATATAAACGTGGTTCAAGGGGACGCTCTTAACGCTGAGGTTTTAAAAAACGCCAACGCGGAAAATGCCAGCCATCTAATTGCGACCATGTCCAACGATGAACAAAATATTGTCGCCTGCAAGCTGGCCGGATCCTTTTTTAACATAGGAATAAAAATTGCAAGAACAAGATCCCACTCTTTTCTTCGTAACAACATTTTTGAATTGTTTTTGAAGGATAATTTCGGAATTGACGCGCTGATACATCCGGAGTTGGAAGTGGCAAAATATATATCCGACGTCGCTCTGCTAAACGGAGCCTTCGACGTGATAAAACTTAGTCAAACGACGATTGTCGGCATAAAATGTCAGGATAATACGGATATTATCAACACTACTTTCAAGCACTTTCAGGGCATCACGGATTTAAATTTATTCGTCCTTACCATTACCCGCGCCGGAGAGACGTTTTTTCCCACCGGCAACGATCTTTTGCTGCCCAACGACGAAGTTTACGTCGCCATGGACTCCGCAAAAATTCCAGAAGTTTTAGCGATGTTCGGCCATAGACAAGGAAAACAAAATTTCTTCGTCGTCGGCGGAGGAAGCGTCGGCGCTTTCACAATGAAAATGATTTCGGCCCAGAGTCCTGATTCCAACATCACCGTACTTGAAAAATCAAAGGAAAAAGCGGAGGAAATTTCCCAAGAATATCCCTATGCAACCACAATCATGGGAGACGCGCTAAATTACGATCTACTCCGCGAAATCAGCTCTGGAATAGATACGGCGATTGTCTCCACGGATCACGACGCCGTTAACGTGCTATCCTCATTATTGATGAAACAATTTCAGGTAAAACGAATTTTAACTTTGGCCAAAAGCAAAAGCTACGACTCCCTACTGCCGATAAGTTCCGGTTGTTCCGTAATTAATCCCAGCGCTATTACGATTGAGACAATTATTCAAAAATCTCGTAATGGAAAAATTATATCGGCGATTCCGCTAAAAAATCAGACCGCTCGCGTAATGGAAGTCGAAGTAACCGAATCGTTTACCGGTCTGGAAGAATCCCTAGAATCTCTATGGGAAAAAGATCGAGTTATCCCCGTTTTCGTCATAAGAAACGGCGGAATCATTCCAGCCAGAAAGGATACCATTTTGCAATTGGACGATCGCCTAATAATTCTTGCGGCCAAAGATTGCGTGAATTCCGTCGAAAAAAGCTTTTCCAATTATTTATTTTCAAAAAACTGATTGAACCGCTTTTACAATCCCATAGAGTCGGCGGTCTTTCTTATTTTGCTTGCTAGTTCGGCAAGATCCTCTATTTCTCCATGATATTCATGGGACGAAACATATCCTTCGTATTGGGTGAAAAATTTATTGTAGTCCGTGTGAATGGGAGTCCAATTTTCCTGTTTCGTATTATGCAATGGAAAAAGTTTCGCATGAACATGGTTTATGCCGAATCCTTCATAAATCAAAGCCGTTCTCGCCACGTCGTCGAAGGCGGCGTCCAGAAGTTTTCCGACGATAGAGGCTTTTATCGTTAATTTGGACAATTCCTCGTCGGGAAGTCCAAACGCATAGCTCGGAAAATGCTTTTTGGGTACGACTACAGACGCTCCCAACGTATTGGGATATATGGATAAAAAAGCCAAATGCTCGTCGTCTTCCCAAATTTTATGAACGGGACTTTCTCCGGCGACTATTTTACAGAATATGCACTCGTTATTACCCATAGAAAACGCCTAACCAATTAAAACGCGTTTATTATATCCCAAACTATGTAAAAGGCTAGGCTAAATTTTTAGGATCGACGTCTTGAAAGGGCGTAGGAGAATAGACGCGAGTATTTTTTTCGTCGTTGGACGCTGAAAAATATTCCATTTTATTTAAAACTCGAAAATTATTATCATCTTTTAAAGCTTTTTTCCGATCGTCGCAAACGCCGTTCGCCGCGCCTTGACGACGACGCTTTATTCCTCCTCTTAAAGTTCCGGAAACGCAGGACCATAAATTTCTTCCGAACAGTCCCAAAACAAAGACCAAAACCATCAAAGCGAAAGTAATTTCATTCATCATAAAGTTCCATATTATGGAGAATTTAACAGCATTTCAGACGACAGTCCATATTATTTATTCGGAGGAGGGGATTGCCAATTTGATATAGTTTTTAATGGGCTTATCATGAAGATAAAGATGTTTAGAGAAGCGATTAACTGTATGGTCCCTTATTGTGTAGGAAGAGCGGAAGAGTTGAAGTATAAATTAGAGTTAGAGGAGAAGGGGGATTATGGGACAGATATTACATGGAGGCGCCCGAACGACAGAGGCAGTACGTCGAGAAATACAAAATAGTAAAAAGAGCATAAAAGCTTTGTCGGAGAGGTATTCGATTAATCACAAAACGGTGGTTAAGCAGAGGAAGAGGGATTATGTTCACGATGCGCCTATGAGGCCGAAGGATCCTCATTCCACAGTACTTAGCCGCGAAGAAGAGGCGGTGTGCGTCGCCTTCAAAGAATTGCTGTTTTTTTTGTGTTATGCAACGGCCTCTTAAATTCGCTGTACATTTGCGAAATGACAAATAGCTTAGCAGATAAAAATCATGTAACTGCAAAAATAAAGTCAGTTATATTTTTTTTGCTCCTGTAACGGGATCTAAATCTGAGCATTTAGTCGGCGGTACTGTTGGACGAGAGTTGTTTCGGCGCGAGAAAGGTCCGAGAAAAACGCGAGCGTGAAACATTAGGAAAAACGCCGGTATTCAGGGATTGCTAATTTATTATAGTTTTCAATAAATCATGGAATATGAAGATATTTAGAGATGCGACGAGCATTTGCAATGATTTTGAATAACATTTTGTTTTTCTTGCTAATCTTGCGAG
>JAISMI010000087.1 GCA_031276835.1 Holosporaceae bacterium
ATAATCCACAAGTTCCAGAAATACCACCTCTGCCGAGACGCCATTTTTGGCGGATATACCGCTGCTGGGCGCTTTATTTAGGAGCTCAAATGTAAAAACGTCCGAAAAGGAGCTGATAATAATCATTACGCCTTATATTATAAGACCGTCGTCAAAGCCAATGAAGACGCCGATTGACATGGTTCCAAGGATGTATTCTCCGCTTGAGTCGATTTTGACGCGGAAGTTCCATAAAAATATAAAAAAGTATCATAGCGCTGGGTTTTCAATTATGTAGTCGGAGGAATTTAATATGCTAGGAGCAAGACGTTTAACAAATTTTGTGGTAATGGGTCTGCTGCTGTCAGGTTGCGAGAAACAATATCTGGCGGACGACGGATACATACCCGAAGTGGCGGAAATTCAGGCGAAAGAGACCAAAAATATTCATTTTTTCAGCTGTTCGCCAAATTTTGAACTAGACGACGCGACCATTCAATCCATTTCTCAAGTTCTAAAAGAGGCTAAGAATAATGGAATAAGCAACGCCGGATATATGCTGATTTCCAATAGGCCAATTGCATCAAAACTCCAAAAAAATGCTCGGAAACAGATACATAAAATAATGAACGACCAGGGATTTCTTTCCAGTAGAGTAATGGATTCCGGAGTTTGCGTCTATAAAGAAGCCAAAGTCGGGATTAAAATTAACATTCTAAAGTACGACGTTCAGGGGCCGGACTGCAGCCAATGGTCCGAGTACATTGGAGATCTAGACCTCAATAAGAATTTGCCAAAACTAGGCGCGGCGGCGGCATATAATTTTGTGCAAATGATTGATAATAGCGCCGATATTATTTCGCCTCGGAAGTATAAAGGACAGGATGTGAAATCCGCCATTGCAGCCGCCGGAATTGAATCCACAGGAAGCGGATCCAGTTCAAGTTTAGGCAACAACAGTATGGGAAGCTCGTCCGGCATTAGTTCGCCGAGTTCTACTAGCAGTTCATCGAGCAGTTCATCAAGCATGAAAAGTAGTTCGTCTACCGCAAGTAGCTTATCAAAATAAAGGGAGAAATAAGTATGACCAGGGCTAATTCATCTGATTTACCTCATAACCTAGTGGGATTTTTGTGCGATCCTGTATCGGAACAGATAGTTGCCGACGTCATAAAGAATATGGGAATGGCGTATTCTGAATCTCGGCGCGGATCCATCGCTGATATTATTGAGTTTTTAAAGACCAATAGAACTCCAAAAATTTTAATTGCCGATATTTCTGATTCCGAATTGCCGTTGGGAGATATTGCTAAAATAAGAGAGCACGGCGCTCCGAATTTGAGCATTGTGGTGGTTGGAAGCAGAAACGACGTCGGATTATTTCGAAATCTTATGGCCATGGGAGTTTCCGATTATTTGATCAAACCCATAAATAGTAGTCTATTGCGTCATGCCATAGAAATTTCCAGCGGCGTCGTAAACGAGTATGTGGAAAAAACAGGTAAAATGATCCAATTTATCAGTTCCGTGGGAGGAGCGGGCGCGACAATGGCCGCTACGAATATTGGTTGGATTTTGGCCAATCGTCACTTTAAGCGTAGCGTGGTAATGGATTTGGATTTTCTCTATGGTACGGCAAATTTAATGCTGGACGTTAAGGTTGAAAACGCATATCTAGATATTCTGGAGTCTCCGGATAAAATAGACGACTACTTTTTGGAAACGATTTTAAGAAAGCACGGACAAAGGCTCTATTACCTTGGCGGATTGGTGGATTTGGTAAGAGGGACTAATGTTGATATTCCAACTTTTGAAGCGTTAATGGATATAGTCAAGAGACAGTTTAACTATCTACTGGCGGATACGCAACGCAGTATCGGAGGAATAAACGATGTGTGCATGCAAAAAGCCGATAGTTTTGTAATTATGGTGGAAATGAGCGTTGCGTCGGCTCAAAACACTGCGCGACTAATCGAATACTTGCATGCGTCTCAGCATGGGAAGAAAATATTAATAGTCGCCAATAAAATCGGATGGTCGAGCGGCGGCGCATTGGCTAAAGAATCATTCGAAAGAGTCATCGACAGGAAAATAGATTATATTATGCCGGTCGACGAGAACATTGCGCTTGCCGCCGCCAACATAGGTCAGCCGCTTGCCGCGTCCAACGGCCCTTTGACGGAGCTGTTGGAGGATATAACCGACGACATTCTCGGAAAGAAAGAGAATCAAAAAATTGCTAAAGCTATTGCCGAGCAAGAAGGTTGGACAATAGATCGAATTAAGAATCTTGCATTTGATGTAATAAATAAGGTTATGACGAGTTTAAAATAGGAATAGTGAGTAAAGATCATGGCTTCAGAGAACAATCAACAAAGTAATGACATACTGGCTGAAGAATCTCCGATACTGACGATATTCAGGAAAGAAGCATACGAAACAATGCTCAATAGGATCAACTTGGCCTCGGCCTTTAAGTTGACTCCTCAAGAATTGCGCGTAGAGATCGAGAATTTCATATTCGATTATGCTCAGGAGAGACGCGCCCAAATTACCAAACGCGAACAAATTGCCATTGCTCGGGAAATGGTCGACGACATGATCGGTCTTGGGCCGTTGGAAATATTGCTGGACGACGATTCCATATCTGATATTGTCGTCAATGGTCCGTTTCAAGTCTACGTTGAGCGACACGGAACGATGCAATTGGCGCCGGTGAAATTTAGGGACGATTCTCACCTGTTGCAGATAGCCCAAAGAATCGCTCACCGTGTTGGAAGACGCGTTGATACGTCGAGTCCTCTTTGCGACGCCCGTCTTCCGGATGGAAGCCGTGTGAACATCGTTGCTCCTCCGATTGCCTTGGACGGCACGTCTATTTCCATTCGTAAATTTTCTAAAAAGGCCATTGATCTTGTCGGATTGGCGGCGCATGGAAGCTTGACGAATGAAATGGTTAGGGTTCTACAGATAGCGTCCACCTGCGGCCTAAATATTATCGTTTCCGGCGGTACGGGTTCCGGAAAAACAACTCTGCTGAATGCTCTATCGCAGCTGATTGATCCGCGCGAACGTATCGTAACCTGCGAGGACGCCGCCGAGTTAAAATTGCAGCAGCCTCATGTGGTCAGATTGGAAAGTCGTCCGCCCAATATCGAAGGAAAGGGAGAAATTACAATTCGCGACCTTGTGAAAAACGCTCTCCGTATGCGTCCAGACCGCATTGTAATAGGCGAGGTGCGCGGTACGGAATGTATAGACATGTTGCAGGCCATGAACACAGGTCACGACGGTTCCATGTCGACGATTCACGCCAACAGAGCTAGAGAGGCGTTTATTCGTTTGGAAAACATGGTCGCCATGTCCGGATTCGATCTTCCAAGCGAAATTGTGAGGGCGCAGATAGCCGGCGCGGTCAATTTGGTTGTTCAAACGGAGCGTCTACACGACGGCTCGAGAAAAGTCACAGAAATAGTCGAGGTTACCGGCATTAATGAAAGAAGCGATATAGGATATCAGCACTTGTTTAAGTTTGTCCCAATGGGGGAAACTCCAGATCATAAGGTTTTTGGTAGATTCGAAGCCGGTACGGATCAACCCGCATTTTTGGAAAAGGCCATCACCTACGGTTTGGATAAGGAATTACTCTCGATTATGAAATCCGCAATGGAGAGAAATGGAGAATCGGACTATGATACAAGTTATTGATACTTTGGCTATCTTCATTTTATCATTTTTAATTTTTTTTATTACGTATAGCTTCTTAAATCGTTCTCAAAAAAGTGAAAGCAATAGGGAAAAAATCGAAAAGAAGATTATGGCGCTGGCTAAGCGGCAGGATGAATTGCTGGAAAGCAGCAGCGAAAGAATTTCCACTTTTACTTCGGTGGAAAACACGGAATTTGGCTCGTTGATGGATACGGGCGGCGGAGTAATTGGTAGAATTAAAGTCGTCATGAAAAAAGCCGGCATAACCAACATATCAACCTATAATTTTATCATATTATGTTTTATCGGAGGATGCGTTTTTGCGACCATAATTACTCATTTCAATTTTTTAAATGCGCTTACCGGAATTCCGATTGGAATGTGCATAGGAGCTTTTTTAGTATATAACTTTTTAGCGTCGATGGCGGCCAAAAGAAGAATGCAATTTCTGCAACTGTTTCCGGACGCAATAGACATGATGATAAGAGGCGTGAAGGCCGGTCTAAACGTAGGGCGCATAATGAAGTTGGTCAGTATGGAGTCGAAGGAGCCGGTTTCCGGAGAATTTAGAATAATTAGCCAAAAATTTGACCTTGGCGTCGAGCCCGAAAAAGTTCTGGTCGACGCGGCGGAAAGGGTGGACATAGAGGAATTTCGTTTTCTGGTGGTCGCGCTCGTTTTACAGATGGAAAATGGCGGCGTTCTGGCCGAAATTTTACAAAATCTAGCTGGAATCGTTCGAAAAAGACTTGAGCTCGGGTTAAAATTGAAGGCGATGTCGGCAGAAGCAAGAATGTCGGCGATAGTCATCAGCGTATTACCGTTTGTTTTTGCTGGAATTATGGCTCTCGTCAATCCGAACCACTTAAAAGAATTTGTCACTCCAGGCAGCGGGCAAACGCTGTTAAAAGTGGCTGTTACGCTGTTTAGCGTAGGAACGTTTATGATGTTAAAAGCTACAAAGATAAAGGTGTAAGTACAATGTCGGACATAATCTGTTTTTTGGTTACCGTATTGGTGTTTTATTATTCCATACCCTATTGTAAGCGGTTATCGGTTTCGATTATCAGTGAAATCCGAATGATGAACAGAATGAAAAAAATATCAAATTCCAGCGGCAATAAATATGATGAAGAAGATGATGATGAAAACATAGGATTAACTAATCAGGGGCCGGCCTTTGGCGCCAATACATTATTTAACTTCATTGCCGAGAAAAATAAGGGCTTAGTTGAAGAAATGCAGCAAATGCTGCTAAGAGCGGGAATACGCCAGAGGAACGCATTGGAAGAGTTCATGAAATCCAAATTTATTGCGGGCATTGCGTTATTTTTCATAATATTTTTAATTTTATCCACAAACGACATAGATATACCGCTTGAAATAAGTTTCTTACTTTCTCTGATACTGGGCGTAATCGGAGGGCATAAATTAACGAATATGAATTTAGAAATGCTCTGTACTCGAAGAAAGGACGCCATTGAAAACGGAGTTCCAGACTTGGTCGACCTGATGGTTATATGCACGGAATCAGGATTGGATTTGAATGGATCCATCAGAAGAATAGCAAGAGAATTGAGAACGTCTAATCCTATTTTGGCCGACGAGCTTAGC
This sequence comes from Holosporaceae bacterium, assembly GCA_031276835.1. Classification (GTDB taxonomy): domain Bacteria; phylum Pseudomonadota; class Alphaproteobacteria; order UBA3830; family UBA3830; genus JAIRMQ01. The sequence goes on from JAISMI010000087.1 coordinate 5,302, forward strand.
TTGACCGCTATTGAGCTGGAAATGATTCCGGATCATCGCCAGGTTTTTGAAAATCTTGAAAATAGAACCGACTGCCTGGAGATAAAAACCATATCGAAAACTCTTAGCCAATCGATAGAATACGGATCGTCGCTTTCCACATCCCTAAGGGATTTGGCCGTTGAATCCAGACAGAAAAGAATGCTTAACGCGGAAGCCAGAGCCGCTCAAGCTCCAACGTTGTTGACGCTACCGATGATGTTTTTTATCATGCCTTGTCTGTTTATCGTCATGTTGGGACCGGTTATCATTGGCATGATGAAATCGTTTAGCAGCGGCGGTTAGAGCCTTTTAAATTTTAAGGATTTTTTAGGACGTCTAGCCCTTTACGGATCCGGTCGTTAATCCCGATATTATCCGGCGTTGAAAAATAATTACCAGCAGCACCAACGGCAGCGTGACAATGACGCTGGCGGCCATAATCAAACCGTAGGGCAGTTCATGCTGACTGGCTCCGCTGAATAAAGCTAGAGAAACCGGAACAGTTCTAGCTTGATTGGTCAAAGTAAAAGTCAGAGCAAATAAAAATTCATTCCAGGCGGCGATAAAAGCCAGTAATCCCGTTGTTACTATTGCCGGTCCCAGTACGGGAAGAAAAATTTTTGTTAAAACCGTATATTGGCTTGCGCCATCTATGATAGCGGCCTCTTCAATATCTTTGGGGATGCTGTTCATGAAGTTTGTCATGACCCATAGGGTAAAGGGAACGGTTATGATCATATAGGCGAGAATTAGAGCGGATTTCTCATTGTATATGTTGAAAATTCTAATCATCTCGAACATTCCGGATAAAACCGCGACATGTGGCAGAGTGGTGACGCTGAGGGCAATCATTAGAATGCGTTTTCTGCCGGTAAATTTATATCTCGCCAAAGGATACGCGGCGAGAAGACATACGGCCAACGTCAGCAACGAAGTTAAAGTCGCCACTATGGCGGAGTTTAGAAACGAATATCCAAAAGCGACGTCGCTAAAAACATATTTGTAATTTTCCAGAGTTATACGGGAAGGAAATATTTCCGTAGAAAACAGGTCGGCGCTTCCTCTGAGAGAAGAAACTGTAGCCCAATAAAATGGAAATAGACAACAGGCTGCTACCAGAATACACAATGCGCAAAACACGATATTTTTCAGTAGTCTTTTGTATTTCCATTTATTTTCCACAACAACCATAACTAATTCAACTCCCGTAATTTTTTTCTATTGAGCGGAATGTAGATAATTCCCAGGAACGCGATGAGAAACAATAGCACTGTGGCGGCCGCCGATCCGTATCCGACGTCGTTGTAATCCACCAGATGCTTTCTCGCATAAACGGACATAGTGGCGTTGGCGCTGTTTCCGCTGCTGAGTATATAGACCAAATCGAAAATTCTTACGGCGTCCAACATTCTAAAAATCATCGCTACGGCAATGGTTGGTTTCATTAGGGGCAGGATTATTTTTCTCAATGTCTTGGTAAATGGAATGCTATCCACCTGAGCCGCTTCGAAACAGTCCTGGGGCAAAGATTGTAGTCCGGCCAACAGCAGTAGAGCCATGTAGGGGGTCGTTTTCCAAACGTCGACCAGGATTATCGATACGAGGCTTAGGTTGTTCGACGCTATCCATGGTATTGGAGCGTCTATGATGGAGGCTTTCAACAGAAGTTCGTTAACTATTCCATACACGTCGTTCAACATCCAGGCCCACATGCGCGCCGACACAATGGTTGGAATTGTCCAGGGAACCAGAACAATTGCCCTCATCAATCCGCGTCCTTTAAAATTTCTGTGGAGGATAAGCGCAATGATCATTCCTAAAAACGTTTCTAAAGGCACCGAAATTGCCGCAATGACGAATGTGTTCAAGATGGCTCGCCACCATTCCTGATCTCTTGCTAGAGCAATAAAATTATCAATCCCAATGAAATTGGTTTTTTGCAGATTGTCCAGCGTGGCGTCGGTAAAACTGAAAAATACCGTACGCAGCAACGGCCATCCGGCGCATATGATCAGCATAACGAGACAGGGCGCAAGAAATAACCAATGAGACAGAGAAGTCCTTTTGGGGGTTCGTTTCTGAGCTGTTATCTTATCTAATTTCATCTTCTCTAAACCCTAAAAATGTTATAATTTTCCTCCAAAAGTTTTCTTTTTTTTCGGATTCAGAGCTGTTTTTATTGGTTTTTTCCAAGATTGCATTGAGTTTTTTGTTTAAACGATCCAATTGTTTCTTTATTTGCGACGCGCTGATTCCTGATTCGACATTATCCGTAAGGACGCCGTTTATGGTGTTGAAAATTTCAGTACTTGCTCTCGTGTAGTTTTGGGCAAAATCTGCCGATGGTCTTGTGACGGCATTTTGTAAGGAATCGTACAAATACGCAAAAAACGGACTGTTGTTTAGAATTTCAGTATCTTTGTAGAGGCTCTTAAAAGCCGGCAAATAGGAATATTTCGACCGCAAACGCTGTTGAGGCTTGCTGGTGAGAAATTTTATTAAATCCGCCGCGTATTTTTTATGCTTGGAGTATTTTGAGACGGTCATGAACCACCCTCCAAGAACGCCGGAAGATTTTCCTCCATTTTCGCTGGGCGGAATTGGGATTACTCCGATTTTACCGGCCACCGCCGTTGACGGATCGTTTAACAAAGACCAAGCGTAGGGCCAATTTCTCATGAATACGGCGTTTCCCGATTGAAACATGCCGCGCGCGTCCTCCTCGGAATAGTTCAGAACGCTACGGGTGGAGATGTTCTTTATGCATTCTGCCATAAACATAGTGGCGTTGACGGCGGCGTTGGAGTTGATAGTCGCCTTTCCGTCGGTGATAATGGATCCGCCAAAAGAATCTAAGACCTCGGTGAAATTACAGGTCAAAATTTCAAAAGCTTTGGCTTGAAAAACAAATCCATAAAATTTATTTTTTTTGTTGGGATCTCTACGCTCCTCATTTTGAATATATTCCGCGGTTTCGTAGAGCTTTTCCCACGTCGTTGGAGCGGACTTCATGTATTTGGCCAATAGATCTACGCGATAGTATATGATGCCGCAGTCTGTATATAGAGGCAGCGCAACCATTTTTTTGCCGCTATACATGCTTTGCTTAACGGCTTCAAAATAGTCGTCGACTTCTATTTCATAGGGTTTATAAAATTCGGTCAAGTCGGCCAGATAATCCGAAAAGACGCCAATCCAGGCCACGTCCATTTGCAGTATATCCACGTCGAAGGATTCGGCGCTCATCCATTGTTTATACAGCGCGAAACACTCGTTGCTGGCGTGGGGAAGAGTGATGACCTCGACCTTATGCGTATCTCCAGTTTTTTTGACCCATTCGTCTATGGCTTCCTTTAGAAGAACAAGCTCCATTCCTTTCGATCTACAGGTAATCTTTAGAGTTACACATTGCGAGCTATGAAAACAGACCGCAAAAAATATAACGAGCAAAATTTTTCTCATGTCGACCCCTTGATAATCTGTTGGTCATTTTAGTGCTAATTTTTTTGATAAATCAAGTTTTATATGAAGTTCTTTTAATTGATTATCTGCGACGGCGGCGGGAGCGTTCATCATTAAATCCTGGGCCTGTTGGTTGAGAGGAAAAGCTATTACTTCCCGAATATTGGGCTCGTCGGCTATGAGCATAATTATTCTATCTATTCCTGGGGCGCACCCTCCATGAGGCGGCGCGCCGTACTGAAAGGCGTTGAACATTCCTTTGAATTTTTCTTTGGTGGTTTCCGCGTCGTATCCGGCTATTTCGAAGGCTTTTATCATCAGCTCCGGCAGATGGTTTCTTATGGCGCCGCTGGAGAGCTCTACGCCGTTGCAGACGACGTCGTATTGATATGCTTTGATTTCCAGAGGATTCATCTTTTCCAGCGCCTCCATGCCTCCCTGCGGCATAGAAAATGGATTGTGGGAAAATTCTATCTTTCCGGTATCTTCGTTTAACTCATACATTGGAAAATCGACAACCCAGCACAATTCAAAGCCGTCGGAGCACAGTCCAAGATCGGTTCCCAATTTCTGACGCAGCAATCCGGAGATTTTTTCCGCTTTTTTCCGTTGATCGCAGACAAAAAACACCGCTCCGCTATTGAACTCGTCGCTTTCCGACGCCGTCAATACTCGCTCTCCTATGGCATAAATTTCCTCTTTTGTGAGAAATTTCGCTATGGGACCTTTAACTTCTTCGCCGTCGAAAATAATGTAGCCAAGTCCAGGCATTTCGTGATCTTTGGCCCAGTCGTTTAATTTATCGAAAAAACTGCGCGGCTGCTTTTCGGCTCCGACTACGCCTACGGCGCGCACGACGGCTCCATTTTTTACGGCGTTCGAGAAGGCGGTAAAAGACGAACGTTCAAATATGTCTTTTAATTCGCGTATTAGGAGCGGGTTTCTTAAATCCGGCTTATCGCATCCGTAGCAAAGCAGTGCGTCTTCGTACGAAATTCT
>JAISMI010000080.1 GCA_031276835.1 Holosporaceae bacterium
TGACCATCCGTAATGGAAATAACGTTGGTTGGAATATAGGCGGATAAGTCTCCCGCTTGGGTTTCGATAATCGGAAGAGCCGTTAAGGATCCTCCCCCCTGGGTTTCATTCAACTTAGCCGCCCTCTCCAACAGTCGGGAATGCAAATAGAAGACGTCTCCAGGATATGCTTCGCGTCCCGGGGGTCTTCTCAGCAGCAGCGACATCTGACGATAGGCCACCGCGTGTTTGGATAGATCGTCGTAAATGATCAGGGCATGCATTCCGTTATCCCGAAAGTATTCCCCTATGGCGCAGCCGGTATACGGAGCCAGATATTGCATCGTCGCCGCCTCGGAGGCCGTTGCCGCAACCACTATCGTATACTCCATCGCTCCGGCGTCCGCCAGAGTTTTCACCACCTGCGCAACGGAGAATCTCTTTTGGCCAATTACCACGTAGATGCAATAAAGTTTCTCCTTTTCAATATCTTTTTCGAAGGCATACTTCTGATTTATAATTGTATCGATTGCAATGGCCGTCTTTCCGGTTTGTCTATCGCCAATGATCAGCTCTCTTTGTCCGCGTCCAATTGGAACCAGAGCGTCGATGGCCTTTAATCCCGTTTGAACCGGCTCATGAACGGATTTTCTCTCGATGATCCCAGGCGCTTTAACGTCAACGGGACTAAACCCTTCCGCCCTTAGGGCGCCCTTTCCGTCTATGGGCTCTCCCAGCGCGTTAACGACTCTACCCAAGAGATTTTTTCCCACTGGAACTTTCACTATGTCGCGAGTTCTGCGCACTTCCATTCCCTCATGAACTCCTCGATCTTCGCCGAAAAGCACGACGTCCACAGTGTCCTCCACGAGATTCAAGGCCATCCCCTTCATGCCGGAATCGAAAACAACCATTTCCCCCATCGACACGTCGTCAAGTCCGTAAATCCTAGCGACTCCATCTCCCACCGAAAGAACGCGCCCCACTTCTATAAATTCCGGTCCCGCCTGAAAGTTTTTTATGCGTTCCTTTAATATAGAAGTAACCTCAGAAGGTTTAATTTTCATAATTGTCTCCTCTAATAGCGGAACTCAGCCGCGCCAATCTGGATTTAACCGAATAATCTAAAATTTTCGAACGAAACTGTATTTTTATGCCGCCAACGAGCAATGGATCTTGAACGCTTACGCATTCTATTTCCCCTCCAAAAACCGCGCGCAGATCGCCCGCTAGCCGTTTCTCGTCCGATTTTGAAAAACCTTTGGCATAGGTAATATAAAAAATCTTCTTCCCTTTAATTTTATCAACAAACGAAAGATATGCGTCGCATATCTCCATTAACAAGGACAACCTATGGTTTTTTAGCAGCAAATCAAGAAAATTTCCAACTTCCTTAGATAAATTTAACTCATCCTTCAGCATCGAAATAAAATTTTCTCCCGACTTGGTCATCAGAGAAAATTTCTTTAGATATTTCTCATAATTATCAATGACTGCAACGTAATCTTTTATGGATTTCATTTGCGTAAGCACAATTTTTTCAATTCCAAGAGACATGGAAACTTCATACAAAGATTTAATATATCTATTGACGACGGAATTTTCCGCCGTAAAACCACAATCGGCCATCGCATTCTCCAAACGCCACAGATTATATATCATACGGACGGAAAAATGTAACTATGAAACGGAAATTTCCTGTTTTCTGCTTGTTCTTGACATTCTATGCCAAATAATAGCGGCAGCATGCGAAAATTTAATCGTTTTATTGGTTTTTCTTCCCAAATAGACTTCGCTTTCTCCATTCGAACTGCGCAATAATTTACACAACATTGTGCTGCCGTCTATCAATTGTCCAATGATCATGTTTCCTTCTAGATTTTTCAAATCCTCCACTTCTCCGGCGACGCAATCGCTTTTTCTGTAACGGGAGTTCATGAAGTCCTCCTGCAGCACGTGAAATAATGCATGTTTATGTATGCCGATGAAAAAACTCAATTCCCGCCGGACGTCGTTGTCTAAAAATGCCGGAGGTCTAAATGAAAAATTTTTAATTATCGGTTCGTCGTCCGGAGCGTTTATTTTATCGGATGAAAAGATTGATCTTTCGACTTCTCTCATCATTCGGGGAGGATTGCCCGCTCCGATAAGCAACCATTCGCTGGTGCAGTGAATTCCCACTTTGCCCAGAGCTTCGCAGACCCGAACTGCGCTTTTTTCGGTTAGTTCCACGCGACCGCTTTCCCAGGTGTCTATCGTGGACGTTGCTATGCCGATTTTTTCATACAATTTTTGACGAGAAAATCCAGTCAGAGCGCGCGCCATACGTAGCCGACGTCCTTTTAATTGAGCGGAGGTATGAGCAATTGACTGGGCGTCTAGTAGTAAATTTCTTTTTCGAGGTTCCAATAATTTTCTCCCTGGAAATCTTATAAAACTTATTGAAAAAAAAATCAACATTGTCTAAAATAGACAATGATAAAATATTCTTATTTTGATAAGGTACTGATTATTGGTATTTTTTAGAATATAGGTAGTGTCGTAGAATTTTGGTTTAAAGAAAATGTAATCGTAAAAAAAATGCGCGATAATTTAAACGCCCTTATAAAAGAGTTTGGAATAATTGACGCGGAGACGAAAGCTCGGCCCGTCTCCAAAGACGAATGGCGTATAATAAAAATTCAGCTTCAGGCCGCCAAAATTATAGCGAGCGACGTTCGTAAGATTAGTAAGGTATATCCTCATCTATCCAAATGCGAAATAATCAAATATTTGCTTAATAATTGGACCAAAAACATAGAGGATTTCGCGTCGGCAATGCTTGAGGCAACCAATAAAAAGCGCGTTACGACAGCCGGTTAACAGTTCAAATGCTTTGATACATGCGGAACCGATAATTGGCGAGATCTTCAAAAAAAATAGCGTCCCGCGTCGTGACATGATTCGCGAAATAATATAGACTTTTCCTACGCGTATCGTCGAGCTTTTGCAAGGCATTCACGTCGGTGTTGTCGACAATTTTTTAATGGAGTAATAGTACGATGTCAACTTCCTATGGAGAAATCAACTCAAAATCAAACGAGCTGTTGTATGTCTTGAAAAGAAACGGCGCGAAAGTAGATTTCGATTCAGAAAAAATAGTAAACGCCATCCAAAAGGCCGGACTCGAAACCGGAGAGTTTGGCGAAGCCGAGGCCAGGCACATAACGTTTAAGGTGCTAAAAATTCTGAAACATAGAAGGGATATTGGAACTCCGGACATTGAACAAATTCAAGATATTGTCGAGCAGGTTTTAATCGGGGAAAATTATTTTAAGACGGCCAGAGCCTACATCGTTTACCGCGAAAAACATGGAGAAATGAGGCGAGATAAAAAAAATCTTGTGGACGTTGTTTTGTCCATCAACGAATATCTCGATCGCCTAGATTGGAGGGTTAAAGCCAACGCCAATCAAGGATATTCTTTGGGCGGAATGATTTTAAACATATCCGGTAAAATGGTGGCCAACTATTGGCTAAACAAAGTTTATCCGGAATCGGTATCTATGGCCCACAGAAACGGCGATTTCCACATACACGACCTGGACATGCTATCCGGATACTGCGCCGGCTGGTCGCTGCGCATGCTGCTGAGCGAAGGATTTAACGGAGTTCACGGAAAAGCGGAGTCCCGTCCGCCAAAACATTGGTCCAGCGCGCTGGGACAGATCGTGAATTTTTTGGGAACTCTTCAGAACGAGTGGGCCGGCGCCCAAGCGTTCAGTTCGTTTGACACCTATCTTGCTCCGTTCGTTAAAAACGACAAACTTTCCTATAAAGAAGTAAAACAGGGGATTCAGGAGCTAATCTATAACTTGAACGTTCCTTCTCGATGGGGTAATCAGACTCCTTTCACCAATTTAACCTTCGACTGGGTATGTCCGGAAGATCTAAAAGATAAAATCCCGCTGATCGGAGGAAAAGAAGTCGATTTCACATACGGCGAATTGCAAAAAGAAATGGATATGATAAATCGCGCCTACATAGAAGTTATGACGGAGGGAGATTCCAAAGGGAGAATATTTACGTTTCCCATTCCTACGTACAATATCACCAAAGATTTTCCATGGGAAAGCGAAAATGCTCTGCTTTTGTTTGAGATGACGGCCAAATATGGTCTGCCGTATTTCCAAAATTTTGTGAATTCCGATTTGGAGCCGGCGATGGTGAGATCCATGTGCTGCCGATTGCAGCTGGATCTAAGAGAATTGTTGAGACGCGGAAACAGCCTATTTGGATCCGCCGAACAGACCGGATCTATCGGAGTCGTCACCATCAACTGCGCCCGACTGGGATATCTATTTCGCGGCAATGAAGAAGCCCTAATTAGTCGTTTGTCCGAATTGATGAACTATGCAAAAATGAGCCTAGAAATCAAAAGAAAAGTCGTGCAAATGTACATGGATATGGGACTTTTCCCGTTCACCAGAAGATATTTGGGAACTTTGCGAAATCATTTCTCCACCATTGGCGTAAACGGCATAAATGAAATGATCAAGAACTTCACCAACGATCAGCACGACATTACCACCGAATACGGCCATAATTTTGCTATTCGATTTCTGGATAAGGTTAGAGAAATTTTACTGCAGTTTCAAGCGGAAACCGGAAACATGTACAATCTTGAGGCGACTCCCGCCGAAGGAACCACCTATCGATTCGCAAAGGAAGATAAAAAACGTTTTCCAAAAATATTGCAGGCGGGAACTCCGGAAATGCCCTACTACACCAACTCCAGTCAGTTGCCGGTTAACTTCACCAAAGACGCTTTTAGCGCCCTTAAAGCTCAAGACGAACTTCAGAAAAAATACACCGGCGGAACAGTGCTGCATTTATATATGAACGAAGCCATTTCCAACGCAAAAGTCTGCGGAAAATTAATCAGAAAAGTAGTTGAGAATTTCAGTCTCCCATATTTCACTATAACTCCCACATTTTCCATTTGTCCGAAGCATGGATATCTAACCGGCGAACATAAATTCTGCCCAAAATGCGATCAGGAAATAATCGAAAGGAAAAAAAGAGAAATCGAAATTCAGCAGTCGTCCCATTAGAAACGCCCGCGGAAGATTTAGGTAAACGCCGACAAAAATTGCAGCTTTAATATAGTTTATTTATAATAGGCGCGCGTTATTTAGGAGTAAATTTGACGTATTGTCCGGAATGTTTGAGTTCAGAGAATATCAGATCAGATATAGCGATCGGGCTGCAAGCGCAAAAATTGCAGGCGCCACTACGCCAAAAGCGTCAAACGCGGCTATCCGGATTCAATAAAACTACAAGCGATAAATTTATATTTAGAAGGTTGCGGATTTCGTCGCATAAAGAGACCAATAGGCATTTCGAACGTAACGGTAATGAAATGGGTTCGCGCCCGCATCAGATTATTACCCGATCTATAACTCCGTTATTTCTGGTAGCAGACTAATCCAAAGAAAGGCTTATACTTTTACGGTAGAGTCGAAAAACTCCCAATTGCGCCGTTACATTGCAAGATTTGTAAGAAAAACTAAATGTTATTCAAAGTCTCTGCATATGTCAATCGCTTATATAAACGTCTTTATCTTCGATGATCTATTGAAAACTATATTTAATTGGCAATCCCTCCGTTTCTAACTTATTGTGCAGAAAACAGATTGATGTTATCATTTCCCGCAATTTTAAGGAAAAAAATGCCCAAACGCTTGTTGTTATATTATAGGGAAATAGTGGGAAACTGCGTTGCGCCGGAATATAGGGAGTTGGTCTCGGTCGAGCCTCCAAAAGAATGCGCCTTCGGCGACTTTTCCTCCAATATCGCCATGATTCTATCCAAAAAACTTGGACGCAATCCGATGGAATTGGCGGAAGATATTTGTCGCGAGCTTAGAAAAAATGACGACTTTGAAACGTTGGAGATCAAAAAACCTGGCTTTATTAATTGGTTCGTTCCCAAAAGTATTTTGTTGAACCATATTCCAAGCATGATAAGTAAGGATTTCGGCAGGTCTGATCTGGGAAAGGGTCGACGAATTAATATCGAATACGTGTCCGCTAATCCGACCGGTCCGATTCACGCCGGACATGCGAGGGGAGCGGTTTCCGGAGACGTTTTGGCGCGATTGTTGGATTTTGTCGGCTACAGGGTAACGAAGGAGTTCTACGTCAACGACGCCGGCAAGCAGGTGGAGATCCTGGCAAAATCCCTGCATCATAGATATCTTGAGCAACTCGGCAAATCCAGCGGAGATTTCCCCCGCAACGGTTATCCTGGAAAGTATCTGATCGATACGGCGAAAAAAATAATTTCCGAACACGGCGATAAATTTGCGAATCAAAACGAATCCGAATGGCTTGATTTTTTCAAACAATTTGCCGTTTCCGACATAATGGTCGGCATAAAAGAGGATCTGGATCTTCTCGGAGTTCGCCACGACGTATTTGCGTCCGAAAAAGAACTCATAGGATCCGGAGCCGTGGATCAGGTTATCGATTGGCTGCACAAAAAAGAGCTGATCTACTCCGGCGTTCTAGCGCGTCCCAAAGGAGAAGATTCCGAGGATTGGGAAGAACGGGAACAGCTGCTGTTCAAATCTACGGCCTTTGGCGACGATACGGATCGTCCAATTCGGAAATCTGACGGCTCCTGGACATATTTCGCCTCCGACATAGCCTATCACAGAAATAAAATCGAAAGAGGCTTCGACGAAATAGTCGATTTCTGGGGAGCGGATCACGGCGGATACATAAAACGTATGCAGGCGGCGGTATCGGCGTTATCCGACGGTAAAATAAAGTTGGACGTGAAACTGGTTCAGTTGGTTAGACTGTTGGAAAACGGTCGCGAAGCAAAAATGTCCAAGAGGGCGGGAACGTTCATAACCGCTAGAGATATCGTGGATAAAGTCGGAAAAGACGTCGCCCGTTTCATCATGTTGACTCGCCGAGACGACGTTTCATTGGATTTCGATTTCCAAAAAGTCGTGGAACAAAGTAGAGATAATCCCGTCTTCTACGCGCAATACGCCTATGCAAGAAGCTGCTCGGTAATCAAATTATTTCATCAAACGTTTCCGGATAAAAAAATTCCGGACGTTCAGGACATAAATTTGGAACTGTTGGACGACGAAGACCTCCGACTGATAAAAATCATGGCTGATTGGCCAAGACGGGTAATAATGGCGGCCCAAAAGCGCGAACCCCATAGAATCGCCTTCTTTTTATTGGAATTGGCGGCGGTTTTTCATTCCATGTGGAATCAGGGAAAAGATAATTCTTTACTGCGCTTTATTATTCCAGAGGATTTTGCTAAAACTTGCGCTAGAATTGTGTTGCTAAAAACCATGCAGAATGTCGTGGAGTCGGCGTTTAATATTATCGGAGTCGCTCCGATTGAGGAATTGAGATAATGTGTCCATTTTTAGACGATGAAAACGATTATCCGATGGAGTCTCCTCCGGTTCATGATTCCGAAGGCGGATTCCGATCTAACTTTTTTAGAAACGATAAAAAGTTTTTTCTTATCGGGGGCGGAGTCTCCATCGCGACGTTTTGCATAATTGCCTACGTCATGTATTCCAGCTCCAAACCCATAGATCTTGAGGAATTGCCGGTCATTCATGCGGATCCGGCTCCGTTTAAGGTAAAGCCCGTCGCCAATGAACAGGTAAAACATCAGGACAAAATGGTCTATGACAATATTTCCGGCAACAAGCGCAAAGTTGAGGAAAAAATAGCCCAACCGCCGGAAGAAGTCCTTTCGATTCCGGAAATAGACGGCGGAGAAACTCTATCCGACGAAGAAAAGAAAAATATAATTCAGGCCTTCGACGAATTGGCTCCGGAAAAAGAATACAAAATAAATTATGTAAAAAAAGACGCGCCTATAGTAAAATCCGACAATTTAATCATCGTTGAAAATAAATATCGAACTCCAATACATAGAATAGAAGATTCGTCTCCGGCGATCAAAAAGCCTAAACAACGGCTTAGGGATCTCATGGGAACGACGAATGAAATCGTCGCCTCGCCGGAAGTTTCATCGGGAGGGAACGTTATGGTGCAGATAGCTTCCGTCACGACAAAATCCGCAGCCGAGGTGGAATATAGTCGTCTCCTGCTGAAAAATAACTTCCTAAAAGGAATGGGAAAAAAGATAATTAAAGTAGATCTCGGTGAAAAAAAAGGAATAAGATACAGAATTCAAGTGGGACCATTCAAAGCGCGCGGGGACGCCAATAAAATCGTATCCATGATGAGGAAAAACGGATTTTCGGCATATATCTCAAAATGAAGCACATACCTAGATTCTATTATCAAAACGACATGAGGGAAGGACGGGAAATATTTCTGCAGCCGAGCCAAATGCATCACGCAAACGTGTTGAGGCTACGCGCTGGAGACATTATTAGATTGTTTAATTGCCGCTGCGGAGAATGGAATTGTGAAATTACCGATCTAAAAAAAAGATCAATCAAATGCGTTTCGTTGTTCCGG
>JAISMI010000044.1 GCA_031276835.1 Holosporaceae bacterium
CGAAAATCTCCATAAAGGCGAACACCAATGGAGAGGCGGGACTAAGCTGGAAATATAGATATTAAGTTGCTCAAGAATATTCCATCGCGAGAACACTCCTAAATAAAATTGGAAATTTCAGCCAATAGCCAGGTCAAAACGTTACTATCTAATTTTAATGTGGAAATTATTTTTTGGTTATATTTTTTTATCCAGTTTATTTCCTCTTGGGTTAGCATATCGTACTCGATCAATTTGCGATCGAATGGAATCAGCGATAAAGTTTCAAAAGACAGAAATCCAGCGTCTTCGTCCTTCACCAACATCATGTTTTCCAGGCGAATTCCAAAACTATTGGCCAGATAATATCCAGGCTCGTTGGAAATAACCATTCCCGATTGGAGCGGAACAGCGTTACCTCGAGAAATAGCAATTGGGTCTTCATGAACTTGCGACATGTATCCAACGCCATGTCCCGTAGAATGATCGTAATCTTTTGCGTATTTCCATAAAAATTGGCGAGCCAGCGGATCTAGTTGCGATCCCGTTGTTCCCGTCGGAAATTTTGCGTTTGCTAAAGCGATATGTCCCTTTAGCGTCAAGGTATAGAAAAATCTCTGTTCGTCGGTTGCTTTATGTCGGCATAAGGTTCTAGTGATATCCGTTGTACCGCGTTTATATTGTCCTCCGGAATCAACAAGTAGAATATTATCAATCGATTTGTTGGAGGAGAGGGTGGGGGAGTAGTGAACAATCGCCGCATTTTTATCCGCCGCAGCTATAGTTGGAAAGCTTTCGCCGATAAAACCATCCTGCCGTTCCCGAAAATACAATAATTTTTTAGCGACGTCCAACTCTGTAATTTTTTTGCCGCTGCTGTGAAACCAATGCAAAAAATCAATAATGGCGACAGAATCTTTTTGGACGGCCAATTTAATATCCTCTATTTCCGCTTTGCTTTTTATAGATTTTGGAAAAGTCAGCGGATTTTTTACGTCAATGAAATTGGAATGTTTTAAATAAAAGGGAGTCTGAGACTTGTCCGCGCCAATTCTAGAAAATTTTAACATATCGTTCGGTAAATCGCTTTCGCGTTTGAATCCGTTGGACGTATTGTATCGGTCGTCCAGATATAAAGAATGCTCTCCCTGTTTCGCGACCAATAGACGGCATAAAATAATCGGAGCATATTTCCTGTTTAGATCTCGAATATTCAATAGCCAAGCAATGGCGCAGGGATCGCAAATTAAATAAGCGTCCAAATTGTTTTCAGAAATTGCGTCCGTAATATGAAAAAGTTTATTTTCGAACTCGTTTAGGCGATAAAATCCCAAATCGAATTTTTCCGGAGACGAATTTAAGGTTTTTTCCAAATCTATTGAAATGAATTTATGACTTTTTAATTTGTCGGCGAAAAATTCCATCTCCCGATGAGTATAATATTTGCCGTCGCAGGCTATGTTGCCGTTTGGCGGTAAATTTTTATCCATCCATTTTATAATTTCATCATTTTTTAGATTCAAAATTTCGAATTTATTGGGATCGACGGTCAATTCTGCCGCAAGTTTATAGCGTCCGTCCACAAATAAAGCGGATTTTTCACGGCCAATTACAATGGCTCCATCGGAAGATTCCAATCCGGTAATCGATTTGATGAAGTCGTCGGATTCATCAAATACGCCTCGATACTTGCCATTTTTTCTATGTAAAATTGCATCTATGCCTTTTGGGAATAAGTTTGCTCTATTGTTCATCTTCGTCGAAAATTTTAAAACAGATCCATAAATATGTAAGCAGAAATATAAATATCGCCAAGAAATATGCGCTATCGGGTATTCCAAATAGCGTAGAGTTAATGTTGGCGCAGGATTCCGTCATATTTCTTAATACAATGGCTTCCATTTCTTCTACGGAAACATTTTGCGGAATATTTTCGCGTAAAAACCAATCTCCTATAATATTATATTGCAGAAGTAAATTACAGAGGGCGGCAGCTCCTCCGACGGCCAATACCAAACATGAGAAATTCACCAGTTGTTTGTAGATGATTCGATTATTTTTTAAAAGTAAAGCTAAAGTGATAAATATTATGCATACAACCACGCTGCCTCTTTGAATCAATTGCAGTTTACATGGAATATTTTGAAAAAAATATTCGGATATGAATGAATAAATAAAGGGAGCGTATAAAATAAAAAGACTAATTGGAAGTCCAACATGCGGATGCGATATTTTTTTAAAAAATTCCTTCATATTTTCCTCATATAAATATTTTTACCAATAAGAATCCAATAATAACACTAATAATTATTAAAAATAATGTAATTTTTTTATGTTTTTCAATAAAATTCAGAAATTGTTCTCCGAATATTTTGCAGATCATCGACAAGACCAAAAATCGCATACTTCTTGTGATCATAGAAGCAACGGCGAATGTGCATAGATCTATTTTTGCAAATCCGCTTGCTATGGTGACTATTTTGTAGGGAATGGGAGTTAATCCCTTGGCGCATATGATCCAAAAAGCCCATTTGTTTAATGTAATGACGATTTCTTCGAATTTTTCCACCTGTCCATAAAAGGCGAGTATTTTGGCTCCGATCAATTGGAAAAACGCATATCCTATATAGTATCCTAAAAATCCGCCGAGTACCGAGGCTAACGTACACATGGCGGCATAATATATTGCTTTATCTCTATTTTTTGCGACAACTATGGCGAGAACCGGATCCGGAGGAAGTGGAAAAAAAGAACTTTCAATGAAAGACACAAACATTAATACTCCGACGGCGTTTTTGCTTTCGGCCTGTTTCATCATCCAATTATAAAGTTTTTCTATCATTTTATCTCTTGATCTTTTCGATTACGTTGCCAATTCCGACGACGTTTTGGAGGTCGAGTATATCATATGAACTAAGAAAAAATTTATCCGGCGGCAAGAGTTTTTTATTTTCCGATAACAGCAACTCGATGGAGCAATTTCCATTTTGTTTGAAATTATCTATCAAGTTTTTTATTTCGATCAATTCGTTTTTATTGCTAACTTTTATTTGTATAATTTTTTGAGCGGGAGAGGGAGCAATTTGCTTAGGAGACTGACGCGACGTTAAAAATGGTCGGCGCGGATCAAATTTTTGCATTTTATCTATAATCACGCGCAATTGTTCTCCATTTTTATGGCAAGTAATGTCGATTATCACGATATTTCCCACTTCAATCGCGCTTTCATATTTTTCTAACGATTCCGAAAACATAGTGGCATTTGAAATTCCAGACAAATCGGAAATTTGCATTATGCAAAATTTATTTTGGCTTTTATTGGTCTTTTTAAATTCAAATCCATTGATAACCACGACCACTTTTGATTTTGCAAGCTCCTTTGCTTCCTCTAAAGACGGTAAATTAGATTGTTTTATTATGCTTTCGTACTGTTGTATCGGATGGGACGATATATAAAATCCTATGGCCGAGAATTCCTGCTGAAGTTTTTCCGTTTCATTCCAAGGTGGAACGTCCAGCAGTTTCGGATACGATTTTTCAAATAGATTTTCCTGTTCGGCGGAAGGTTTGATGGATAGAATTTGATCCAGCGACTCCAATATTTGTTTTCTATTGTCGTGCAGTTTATCGAATACTCCCGATTTTATGAAATTTTCTAGAAATCTTCGATTTAAAATCTTATAGGGAGCTAGACGCTCGACGAAATCAAAAATTGACGAATAGGGACCGTTGGCGTTACGTTCCTTTACTATTTCTTTTACCATGAGCTCGCCGCTTCCTTTGATGGCCGCCAGACTATACACAATTGCGTTTTGCGAATAATCTATAACGAAGTCGCTTTCGGAAGCGTTTATATCCGGAGGAATAATTTTCAATCCATTTTTTTGAGCGTCCTGATAATAGATATACAATTTATCGGTATGATTCATATCAAGAGTCATACCGGCGGTGAAAAACTCCATGGTATAATTGGCCTTCAGAAACGCCGTTTGATAGGTCAGCAATCCGTACGGAGTGGAATGCGATTTGTTGAATCCGTAGCTGGCGAATTTATTCATTTGTTCAAACAAATGCTCGGCTACGCTCAAAGATATTCCCCGTTCTACGGCGCCGCTGATGAAACGTTTCTTTTGGGATAGCATTTCCTCTTTATTTTTCTTTCCCATCGCCCGCCGTAAAATATCCGCTTGTCCCATACTATATCCGCCGACGGATTGGGCGATTTGCATAACCTGTTCCTGATAGACCATAACTCCGTGAGTTTCCGACAAAATAGGTTCGAGTTTTTCATGCAGATACGTAATTGGCTCTAGGCCATTTTTGCAGGCGATGTACTTGGGGATATCGTCCATCGGTCCTGGACGATAGAGGGCCACCAAAGCGATAAGATCTTCAATTCTATCCGGCTGCATTTTTTTTAGAACGTCGCGCATGCCTCCGCTTTCTATCTGGAACACGCCGATGCAATTTACTTTTTTCAGAAGATCAAACGTTTTTTTATCGTCCAGCGGAATTTCATGCGCCGTAAGATTGACGTTGCGCTTTTTTATGAGATCTAAAGTTTTCTGGATGACGGTTAAGGTTTTCAATCCGAGAAAATCAAATTTTATCAGGCCGGTACTCTCGATGTATTTCATGGAAAATTGCGTAACCGGCATGGTGGATTTTGCATCCTTGTAAAGGGGAATCATATTTCGAAGATTTTTATCGGAAATAACCACTCCGGCTGCATGCACTCCAGGATGGCGGTATAATCCTTCAAGTTTTAGAGCTGTTTCCATAAGAGTTTTTACCTGCGGATCCGTATCTATCAGATCGCGCAGTCCCTGTTCCGAATCTATTGCCTCCTGCAATGTGAGAGGATTGGTAGGATTAAAAGGTATCATTTTGGAAATTTTATCCACAAAGCCGTAGGCCATAGCCAATACTCGTCCAACGTCTCGAATAACCGCCTTTGCCTGCAGTTTACCGAAGGTTATTATTTGGGCGACCGATTGATATCCATATTTTTTCTGCACATAGGAAATTACTTCGTCCCGTCTCTCCTGGCAGAAATCTATATCAAAGTCCGGCATGGAAATGCGGTCTGGATTCAAAAATCTTTCGAAAAATAATTTGAATCTTATGGGATCCACATCGGTAATCTGCGCCGACCAGGCGACGATGGATCCGGCTCCGGATCCTCTGCCTGGACCGACCGGAATATTCTGGGATTTCGCCCAACCGACATAGTCGGCGACTATTAAAAAGTATCCGCAAAATCCCATTTTTTGTATTACCGCCAATTCATACTCGAGCCTTTCGAAATATTGAGCGCGGATTTCCAGATAATTTTCTTGATCTTTAAATTTTTGTAATTTTATTTCCAGTCCTTTGACGGCTATATCTTGCAATTCCTCTTCTTGGGATTTTCCGCTTTCCGTTTTGAATATCGGAGGAAGCGGTTTTTGGATTTGCAGCATAAAAGAACAGCGTTTGGCAAGATGCGCAGTGTTGGCGATCGCTTCCGGAAGATCGTCGAATAAAGCCGTCATTTCTTCGGAAGTCTTAAAATAAAAATTCGGAGACGACGTTTCCCGTTCCAAATCGTATATGGTGCGCCCCTGATTTATGCAAATTAAGACGTCGTGGGAATAAAAATAATCCGGATACGGATAACAAACGTTGTTTGTGGCCAAAATAGGAAGTTTAAAATCGTAGGCCAAAGAAATTGCGTCTTCTTCTATTTTATTTTCCAATTCATTGCCGTGACGCGACAGTTCCACGTATAATCGATTTTTAAAATGTTGATCAAGAAAAGATATATATTTTCGAGCTTCGTCGATATTATTTTCCAGCAGCAGAGCGCCCAACGATCCATAAATTCCTCCGGTGGCTAATATCAGATCTTGGGAATACTTGGACAGCAAATCTAATGAAACTTCTGGATACATTGCCGATGAAGATTCCAGGTGCGCGCTGGAGACCAATTGAATCAGATTTTGGTATCCGTTTTTATTTTGAGCATATAATAAAACGCTTGTTGGGCGATCGATTTTTTGTGTATGCTGAATATTTAGTTGGCAGGCGATTATGGGTTGAACGCCGTGTTCGGCGCATTTTGTGGAGAATTCCAGAGCTCCAAAAAGATTATTGGTATCCGTGACCGCCACCGCCGGCATTTTATTGTCCTCGCAGAGTTGCACCAGTTTTTCAATCCTTATTGCTCCTTCCGCAAGAGAATATGCAGAGTGTAATTTTAAATGAACGAAATCATTTTTCATTGTCTTAGCAATCTTCCTTCTGAGATTAGAAATTTCTTATCCATTTTTTCCGCAAGGTCATAATTGTGGGTGGCGATTAGGGCGGACATTTCCGTTTTTTGGGCGACGCGCATCAGATCGTCAAACGCCAAAGAGGCAGTTTCCGGATCTAGGTTTCCGGTCGGCTCGTCCGCCAAAAGTAATATCGGATCGTTGGCCAGCGCGCGCGCAATGGCGACCCGCTGCTTCTGTCCGCCGGATAATTCAGATGGAAAAGAATTCAATTTATCCTCCAAACCAAGATCGCACAGCAAAGAAGACGCCTTCTGTTGGGCGATTTTATTGGATATTCCGCCAATTAATAGCGGCAGCATGACATTTTCCAACGCAGAAAACTCCTGCAACAAATGGTGATACTGATAAACAAATCCGATTTTCGAAAGTCGCATAAAAGTTTTTTCTTCGTCGGATATTTTTTCTATGTTTTTGCCCTCCACAAATACGGATCCGCTTGTTTGAACGTCCAACAATCCGGCGATATGTAGCAGAGTCGATTTTCCGGAACCGGACGGTCCAAGCAACGCTATAAATTCAGACTTTTTTATGGATAAGGAAACCTCCTTCAGCACAAAAGCGTCGTTTTTATCGTACCGTTTACTTATGCCGTCTAAAAATATCACGTCTGAGTTCATGAGTATCTCAATATTTCGGTCGGATTTAGTCTGCTTGCTTTTTTAGCCGGATAAATTGTGGCCAAACAAGATAACGAAAGCGAAACCGCTACGGTTGCGATAACGTCCATTGCATTTAACAGAGAGGGTAAATGAGTTAAAAAATAAACCTCCGGAGAAAAAACTTTGGTATTCAAGAGAAGCTCTAGAAATTCTTGAATTTTTCGAATATTAAGGGAAAAAGCCACTCCAATCAACGCTCCAACTAAAGTTCCAACGATTCCAATCGACGCGCCGACCGTAAAAAATATTCGCGTTACGGCGGATCGCGTTAATCCGATGGTGCGAAGTATGGCGACGTCTTTTTCTTTGTCCTTAACGAGCATGATCATGCAAGAAATGATATTGAAACTCGCCACCAGAGTGATTAAGGTTAAAATCAAAAACATTACGTTGCGTTCAATTTCAACAGCCTTCATAAATGAACTGTTGCTTGATTGCCAATCGGTAATTCTGTAATCGGCGCCAAATTTATTCTCTATTTCTTTCTTGACGGAGGACAATTGCAAAGGATTGTCGACAAAAATTGAAATTCCAGTGACACAATTCTGCGTTTTAAAAAGTTTTTGAGAAATATTAAGCGGAATGTAGGAAACGGAATTATCGTACTCGTGCATTCCGGAATTGAAAGTCGCCGCCAGTCTGAAAGTTTTTTTGCGGGGCATGAATCCCAATCCAGTTTCGTCCATTTCCGGCGCTACGACGACGACTTCGTCTCCCAATCTAAGGTTAGACCGACGCGCAAGGGATTCTCCCAGAACTATGGCGTCTTTGCGGTTGAAATTTTCAAGATTTCCGGAAACTATATTTTGGGCGATCAAACTTTTTTTCGTCAGATCTTTAGGGGAAATTCCATATGTCAGCGATCCTTTTATACTTCTGTTACCGGATATCAAGGCTTGTCTTTCGATAACCGGAACCGCCTGCGTCACTCCATTTATGGAGAGGATTTTTTGGGATACTTCCAAATAATTCGAAGAAATTCCCAGTGGATGCAGCGCAACATGACCGTTAAATCCAATGACTCGCTCGGTAAATTCTTTGCGAAAACCGTTCATGACGGAGGTTACAATAATGAGAGTCGCGACTCCAAGAATAATTCCAACAATAGAAAATCCTGCTATTGCGGAAATAGCTTTTTCTTTTCGTTTTGATTTTAAGTATCTCCAGGCGATTAATAATTCCGTTGTTGACATTAGTCCAAAAATCTCCCCATAGCTTTATTCGGAGACATTTCCAACGTTTCGCCGGTTTTTCTATTTTTCAATTCAACGAGACCGTTCTCAATTTTTTTCTGTCCAATGATGATTTGCCAAGGAATTCCGATTAAATCGGCGTCCGCTAACTTTTCTCCGACGGAAATATCGCGATCGTCGTAGAGGACTTCTTTGGAAGAAGATATGGCGCCGTAAATTTGGGACGCAATTTCATGGCATTTGCCGTTTTTAGGATGTAAATTGAGAATGGTCGCGTCAAATGGAGCTACGGCTTCCGGCCATATGATTCCACGATCGTCGTGGGAAGATTCGATGATGGCCGCCGCTAATCGGGAAACTCCTATGCCGTATGATCCCATTTCCGGAAAAACTTTTTCTCCTTTTTCATTCAAAACAAATGCGTTCATGGCTTTAGAATATTTTGTGCCGAAATAAAAAACATGACCCACTTCAATTCCCTTGGAAACCATCAATTCATTTTTCGGAATGGCGGACGTTTTCGGGTCGTATTTTTCGTCGGTTACGGCAAATGCGGTCATCAGCTCGTCGTCGGAGGCTAAAAACAAGTTTTTATCATAGTAGAGGGTGCTTTCTCCAGTATCGGCTAAAATTTGAAATTCATGACTCATATTTCCGCCGATCGCTCCGGAATCCGCCTGAACCGGAATCGGAGTTAATCCCATTCTTTTGAATGTTCGAATATAGGATTTAAAAACTTTTTCATAGGTTTTTTTTGCGCCGGCAAAATCCATATCGAATGAATATCCGTCTTTCATTAGAAATTCGCGTCCTCGCATGACGCCGAATCTAGGACGGATTTCATCTCTGAATTTCCAATGTATTTGATAGAGAAGAGTGGGGAGTTCTCGATAGCTCTTTACATATTTTCTGAAAACGTCGGTGGCCTGCTCTTCATTGGTGGGACTGTAGAGAAAATCCCCGCCTTTTCTGTCCTTAAGACGAAGCATTTCCTTTCCGTAGACGTCGTAGCGACCGCTTTCGATCCATAAATCTGCCGGCTGAATCGTCGAAAAATAAACCATATTTCCGCCGATTTTATCCTGCTCTTCCCGAATAATCTTCGATATTCTTTCGATGACGCGGACGGATAAAGGCAGCCAACA
>JAISMI010000061.1 GCA_031276835.1 Holosporaceae bacterium
TGGCGATCAATCCGAACAAGGAGTACCACATATACATGAACACGAGAACTAGAAGTCCGGAAATAAGCGTCGCCGTCACTCCGGAACGAATGGAATCGGCTCCCAAATCTGGACCAACGGTTTTTTCTTCGATCACATTTAGAGGAGCCGGTAAAGCTCCAGCCCTTAGTAGCAAAGCCAGGTCTCGGGCCCTTTCGACGGAAAATTCTCCGGTGATTCTTCCAGAACCTCCGGTAATTGGGCTCTGAATTACGGGCGCGCTGATTATTTCGTTGTCTAAAACTATGGCAAACCTTTTTCCGACATTTTCCCGGGTGGCGTCTCCGAATTTTTTTGCGCCAATTCTGTTAAATTTGAAACTTACTTCCGGACGATTATATTCGTCGTAGCCCAATCCAGCGTCGATCAGAGTTTCTCCCCCCACCAGCGTCTGTTTTTTTACGGCGATGAACTTCCCGCTTTCAGAGGACTCCAGATACATGCTTCCGACCGGAGCGACGGCCTTTTTACGATCCATAATTTCCGGAGCGGTTTCGTCCACCAATCTAAACGTCATCTTCGCCGTGCGCCCCAGCAATTCTTTCACATGGGAAGGATCCTGTAGTCCTGGAATCTGAAGCAGAATGCGATCGTCTCCCTGCCTTTGGATATTCGCCTCGCGCGTTCCGGTTTCATCGACCCGCTTGCGAACGATTTCAATGGAGCGATCCACGGCGTCAAATTTTCTTTTTTGAAGAGCCTCTTCGGTTGGAATCATAACGACGCGCGTTCCTGAAATATCAACTTTAAAATCCGTATCGATGGAGCCGAGAACCGCCCTTGCCTTGCCGACTTTGGACGTATCCTTCAGATCGAATTCCACCTTATCTTGATCCTTGGCTATCGTTTTTGGAAAATTAGACGCATACGGAATGGATTCTTTTCTTAAAGCCGTTCTCGCGCCGTCTAGAATTTGGTTTAGATAGTCGTTTTTTACGCTATCCAGATCAACCTCCAACAAAAGATGCGCGCCTCCCCGCAGATCCAATCCGAGATTTACTTTTTGGCGGGGAGCCCAATCCGGAAGTTTGTTTAAAAAACTCTGCGGAAGAATGTTCGGCAGCGCAAATAAAATACCCCAAGCGCAGACGCAAGCTATAAGTATTTCCTTCCATTTTGAAAAATTCATGACGGTACTCCAATTTTATTTTTTAGGGGATTTTTTTGGAGCAGATTTGGAAGCGGTCGATGAAACCGGCGCCGTATCTTCGTTTTCCAAGTCGGAACCTTTTTCTAAAATTTCCGCAATGGAATTTTTTAAAACGCGAATGCGGACATTTTCAGAAACTTCCAGAGAAACCTCTTTTTCGCCGATAATTTTGTGCAGAATTCCTATTATTCCGCTGGAAAGAAGAACTCTATCTCCCCTTTTTACCGAATTCACAAGATTGCGCCTTTTAGCCTCGCGTTTCTGCTGCGGCCGCATAATTAGAAAGTAAAACACCAACACCATCAAAAGAATTGGCGTCAAGGAGCCAAGCAGACTGGGCTGTTGCTGAACAGTCGTCGCCGGCGAAGTTGTTGTCGTTTGAGTATTTGTCATTTTGCTCTCCATCTTTTATTTTGATAAATATTTTGCGGGATCTACCGGAGTTTTATTCTTCAGAACTTCAAAATGCAGCTGAGGTTCAGTCACGTCTCCGGTTTTTCCAACGGAACCTACAATGTCTCCGGCATTGATTTTTGCGCCATTTTTAACTTTTATATCCTTAAGATGAGCATAAGAAGTTATTAGTCCGTTATCATGTTGGACAATGATTGTATTTCCAAATTCTTCCAACTTATTTCCGGCATAAATTACCTCTCCGCTTGACGCCGCCTTGACAGGAGCTCCCAACGGAGCCTTTATGTTAATTCCGTCGTTGGAAATTCCGTCTTTAATGTCGCCAAATCCAGAAATAACGCTTCCTTTGGTCGGATAAATCATTTTGCCCGCCGCGACGGTCGGAGACTTTTTCTCCGGAGTCTTAGGAATATTATCTTTAGGATTTTCCACCGACTTGCCGACGGCGGTTTTCGTCACCTTAGGAGAAGAAAGAATAGACTCCTGTTCGTTGAAACTATTTCCCTTCGTCGGCAATGTTTTGGACGCGGCCTTTTTAGTCGGAGATTCTTTGCTTTTGGTCGCTATTACTTCAGCAAATTCCTCTTCCAACTCGTTTTTTTGAGGTTTTTCTTCTTTTAGCGGTTGATTGTACTGAGACAACTTGTTCTCCGAATAAATTGCCTCCGCCGCGGTCTCTGGAAAATTTTCCGTCGGCAAACGTAGAGTCTGACCGCTTCTGACGTTATACGGAGACCTTACGCCATTTATTTTTGCAAGATTCATGGGATCGACGTTGTATTTGTAGGCTATGTCAAACAACGTCTCTCCATCAGACACGGTATGAGTAGCGGCCAACGCGACGTCTCCAACTGAAGTGTACCCCATATCTTCGTCGATCTTTATTTCGATCGGCGAAAGTCCGTTTCTCTCGCATCCCGCGATTAGAGTAACGGCTATACATAAGCATGTTTTATACATTTGACGCAAACAACTCCTCCAATTTACCGATACATTCAGAAAATTCATGTCTGCTCTGCAAAGGAGTAATTGTTATGTAATTTTTTTTCTCCACGAGCAAAACATCAGAATTTTTATCATCTTTTCGAGGTTCATAGATTGCGTGCAGCCAGTAATAGGGATTATCGGCGGGATCTTGCCTTTTGCCGACGTCCCATTTTATATCCAATCTTCCCTGATTTGCTATTTTTATTCCCTTTACGTCTCCAAAAGGAGCGTCCGGAAAGTTAATGTTCATGCACACTTGATCCGGCCAAGGGAACGACATCAGTTTCTTTATGATAGTCGGAAGGAAATGATCCGCCAGCGGAAATTTTGTCGGACTTTCTTTGGCGAAATGCTGACTGACGGCGATCGACTTTATCCCCATGGACGCCGCCGCAAAAGCCGCTCCCACCGTGCCGGACATGCCTATAAAATCGGCGATATTTCCTCCATGATTTATTCCGGATAATACCAAATCCGGCTTCTTGTCGACTAAAATCTGTCCGATGGCAATGAAAACGCTATCCGACGGAGTGCCGGAAACGGAAAACTTCCGCGGAGAAATTTCATTAATTCTAACAATCGAATCAAAAGTAACGGAAAATCCCTTGCCGCTTTGGCCAACCTCGGGAGCGATCACCCAAACGTCCGGAGTAATGGAATTTGCAATACGTTCCAGAGCTTTAATTCCAAAAGAATTGACGCTGTCATCATTGGTAATTAGTATCCGTAGTCCTGACAATGCAGCTTTAACCATTTTTGCTAAGCTCCTTTACGCCGTTCATATAGGGCGCTAAAACGTCGGGAATTATTACGCTTCCGTCGGCGCGCTGATAGTTTTCTAATATGGCCACTATTGTTCTTCCAATGGCCAATCCAGACCCATTTAGGGTGGAAACAAACCCCTTTTCGGATTCGCTTTTGTATCTGGCGGACATTCTCCGCGCCTGAAAACTTCCGCACAACGAACAACTTGAAATTTCGCGGTAGGCGTTTTCGCCCGGCAACCAAACTTCTAAGTCGTAGGTCTTGACGGCGGAAAATCCCATATCTCCGGTCGACAACAGCATTACGCGATAGGCTAATCCAAGCCTTTTCAGAATGGTTTCGGCGGCGTTCGTCATGCGTTCCAGTTCTTCTTCCCCTTTATCGGGATGAACGACGCTAACCAGTTCGACTTTACTGAATTGATGATTCCGCATCATGCCGCGATTGTCGCGTCCAGCCGCTCCGGCCTCAGATCTAAAACAGGCGGAATAGGCCGTCGCCCTTATGGGTAGCTCCGACGCCGGAATAACGGCGTCCCGCGCCATGTTGGTCAACGGAACCTCGGAAGTTGGTATGAGCCACCTGCCGTCCGTAGTCGAAAACGAATCTTCCGCAAATTTCGGCAGCTGTCCGGTGCCGTACATACAGGCGGCATTTACCAAAAATGGAACGCTAATTTCCTCATATCCGAATTCCTGCGTATGAACGTCCAGCATGAAATTTTTCAATGCGCGCTCGAGCCTGGCAATGTGATTCCGCAAAATCGTAAATCTACTGCCGGAAATTTTTACGGCGCTTTGAAAATCGATCATCCCCAGAGTTTCGCCTATTTCATAGTGCGTTTTCGGCTGAAAATCAAAATGCGGAATATCCCCCACGACTCTCATGCATTTATTCGCCGCCTCGTCCTTTCCCACAGGAACGTCCGCCAGCGGAACGTTGGGAATTCCCGATAAAATTTCATTTAATCCAGCAGAAAGTTTTTCCTCTTCCTCTTCCAGCAGTAAAATTTCACGCTTTATGGCGACGGATTCCCGCTCAAGTTCGGAAGTATCCTCCCCGCTTTTCTTTGCGCTTCCCATTAAAGAGGCAATTTCATTTCGTCTAGATTGCATCCGCTGCAATTTGAACATAACCTCTCTTTTTTTGGCGTCAATATCTAGAATAATAGACGATATAGAACGAAAATTCCGACTTGCCATAGCCTTATCGAAAAGTTCCGGATCCTCTCTTATTTGTTTAATATCATGCATAACGCATAAATCCCCACAGATTTTGCCGCAGTTTATCACGTTTCTTGAGGAAAACATACATTATTTTTGCGCTTTCAAAACAGCCCCGTAATCTTTTCGTCCACGTCGATGAATTCGGCGGTAGGACATTTGGGCAATCCTGGCATCGTTACGACGTCTCCGGCGTACGCGGCTATAAATTCTGCGCCGGCCATGATTTTGATTTTCTTTACGGTTATTGAAAAACCGCGTGGTCGTCCCAGCAATTTTTTATCATCGCTCAAGGAATATTGGGTTTTGGCCATGCATATGGGATATTTGTTCGCCTCCGGATCTTTTTCGATTTTTTTCAGCGCATTTTCGGCTTCGGCCGTATAGGAAATTCCATCCGCGCCGCAAATTACGGTCGCCAATTTATGCAATTTTTCAGATGCGGTATCGGCGGAATTATATAAAGGAACAAATTCCCCTCGATTGGAATTAACGGCCTCTAAAACGGCCTGCGAAAGCTCGATTCCTCCAGCGGCCCCATGACTCCAAATGGCGGAAACGGCAAATTTTACGCCCTGGACGGCGCAAAGATTCCTAACGCGCTCAATTTCTTCGGGAGTATCGCCGGAAAACACATTCAGCGCGACAACCGTCGGTAAATTATAGCGTCGCATATTCTCCACGTGCTTTTGCAAATTCTCAAATCCGGACGTTAGGTCGTCCCGTCCCTCTCCTTGAACCGACGCGCCGGCGGCATGTAATTTTAACGCGCGAATCGAGGAAACAATTACGACCGCATCCGGATATTTTCCCAGCAAAGGACATTTAATATCCAAAAATTTTTCCGCGCCAAGATCCGCGCCAAATCCAGCCTCGCTAACGACGTAGTCCGCTAATTTTAGAGCATATTTGGTGGCGACGACGCTGTTGCAACCATGAGCTATGTTCGCAAACGGTCCTCCATGAATCAGGGCGGGCGTTCCGCCAATGGTCTGCGCCAGATTTGGTTTCAGCGCGTCCTTCAACAGAGCCGCCAACGCTCCGGTGGCCTTTAATTTTCCGCAGGTCACGGGAGCGTCCTTAACATCGTATCCGACAATGATTTTGTCAATTCTACGTTTAAGATCCATCATGTCGACGGAAACGCACAAAATAGCCATAATTTCAGAGGCCGCGGTTATATCAAAACCGCTCTTTCTAACGACCCCATCCGTCTTATTTCCCAAACCAATGAGAATATTACGCAACGCCCTATCATTTATGTCCATAACGCGCTTCCAGACGATCTGATCCAGATCGAAATTTAACTCGTTGCCGTGATATATGTGATTATCAATCATAGCCGCCAGCAAATTGTGGGCCGTCGTCACGGCATGAATATCTCCGGTAAAATGCAGATTAATATCCTCCATGGGAACGACCTGCGCTAATCCGCCTCCCGCCGCCCCTCCTTTGATCCCAAAACATGGTCCAATGGACGGCTCCCGCAGAGCGACGCAGGTTTTATATCCCAGACGATTGAGAGCGTCTCCCAACCCTATGCCGACGGTAGTTTTGCCTTCTCCGGCGCTTGTGGGATTAGTTGCCGTCACCAAAATTAGTTTGCCGTTTGAATTTCCCTCAATCGTCGGCCAAATGGTCGGATGAATCTTCGCCTTGTAATTACCATAAAGCTCCAAATATTCTTCGCCCGCTCCCAATTGCGCGGCGATATCGTTTATATGCTTTATTGCAGCCTTTTGAGCTATTGTAATATCGCTTTCCATCATAATTTCTCTATTTTCTTCGGAACATTAATCTCTATAACTCCCGTCTGATCAATCGGAATTCTGGCGATTTCTCTTCCGCATGGATCAAAAACTGCGCTGATTCCGTAATTCGTCGCCCTAACCAGAGGCAGACCGGTCTCAACAGCCCTCGCCCTCGATATTTGCAAGTGCTGAAACGGCTCCGTCGTAAATCCAAACCAACCGTCGTTGGTGACGTTCACGATCAAATCTGCTTCTTTCCATCCGCCTTCGCCCCCCAGGGAGAAAGCGCCGGAAAAATCGTCTGGAAAAGCAATCTCATAGCAGATGGCAAAGATGATCTTTAAGCCGCCGAGTTCGACGATCCTTCTCCTTTCTCCGGCATCAAAATCGCCAATATGACCGGCTATACTCTGAAACGGCATATACTCTCGAAATGGAATATATTCCCCGAAAGGAAGTAATCGAAATTTATCGTGATTGGCGATATTTTTTCCATCGTGATCCAGAACAATAACGCTGTTGTGAATTTTTCCGGTAGCCGTATCTCTTCTTACGGCGCCAGCCGCTAAATATTCTCCGCATTTCAGAATAGATTTCAGACGGTCGTTAAGTTGCCGGAAATCTTCTCTGTATAGATATGGCACGGAGGCCTCCGGCCAAATTATAAAATCCAACGGAGATTCATGGCTGCTTCTGGCTAAATGCTCTTTTAAATTTAAAAACGCAAAGTAGGGATCATTTTTATGCCTCTGATTGATATTGCACTGGACCACTTTTATTTTTTTGTTCGTAAATTCAGTTGGATGGTTTTTAAGTCTGAAATGGCCAAATAGCGTCATAAACAGCAATAAAAACGCGGCAATGGCCGCCGAACTTCTGAATTCCGTCGAATCATTGGATTCATAATAACCGAAAGACAATCCCAAAAATCCGGCAATCAGCAGCGTCGCAAAGCTCAGTCCGTAAATGCCGTACACGCTGAGCGTCTGAAGAAAAATTTCGTGACAGCACCAGATGTAGCCTGGCAATATCCATGGGAATCCTGGAAAAACGTCCCCGTAGAACCACATCGTAAACGTAAAAAGCAGAGCGAAAACAAAAGGCATGGCGTAGGGAACCACTTTTTTTAGACAGCGTCTCATGCAGACGATCGGCAATATAAGAAACGCCGAAAGAAAGGCCGGAATTAACGCGGTAAATGGAATTAATACCCAATGTCGGGCCATATTAAAAGTCAGCGGATAAATCACCCAGTACAAACAGGCGGCATGTAGACAGAAAAAAAAACAAAACGCCTCGCCAACGGAAGATTTTCCGCCGTCGCGGATTCTTGCGAATAATCCGGCGAACGTCGCCAAAAATATCGGAAAAATATTAAACGGCGCAAAGGAAAAAGCCGTTATCGCCCCCCAAAATCCGCTTTTAAAAAATCTATTATTGAATTTTTGAAAAAAAATATCGCTACCCTTCATTGCCGTTAAAAAAATCCATATACATTTTTGACGTTATCGGACCGGCGGATCCCTGGTAGCGTCCGTTATACTTTTCTATTTTACCCAGAGGAATCCAGAAGGTCACCTGCCCTATCTGCATTCCAGGATAAATGGTAACCGGCTGCACAGCGTTCAACTGCAACGTTAGCTGATTGAAAGAGCCTATGTCTATTAGATCGGCGGTAATGTTGATGAACAGTCCCAGTCTTCCAATGGAGGATCTTCCCCTGATGATGGGAACAAAATGATCGCTTCCTACGACCTCTACGGTGTGTCCCAAATAGACGGTGCCGCTGGCCAAAGTAATTCCCTCTTCTGGAATGATAATTTCTCGAGCGTCATTGTTTTTTTTAGCGTCCAGAACGTAGTTGTTGTAGACCACAAGCCTGTTTCCCAAAGTAAAATTATAGGAATTTGGATTCAATTTGGAAGCGTCGAAAGGATCGATTATTATTTTTTTATTCTCTATATTTTTTAAAATTTCGCTGCCGGTTAATATCATTGTTCATCCTTCCAAAATTCTTTATAAATTTCGCT
The DNA here is from genome assembly GCA_031276835.1 of Holosporaceae bacterium. Lineage (GTDB taxonomy): Bacteria > Pseudomonadota > Alphaproteobacteria > UBA3830 > UBA3830 > JAIRMQ01. The sequence goes on from JAISMI010000061.1 coordinate 8,360, forward strand.
CGATTTTGCGATGGAAAACCTATTATATTTTCCATTATATTTTATGTCCGCCTCGCCGTCGGTACTCCAGAAACTGACTTGTCCTATTCTCATCATGGGATAGATCCTTATGGGCTGTACAGCCTTTAACTCGAGAGTCCAGCGGTGTTTAGCTCCCAAATTTCCGAGATCGGCGGTTATCTGCAAAAACAAACCGAGACGACCCAAAGAGGTTTTGCCAATCAAAGACGGAACAAATATATCGCTGCCTATTTCCTCATAGGTGTTGGCAAGATAGGTTTTATGGGGAGATAGCACGTAACCGTCGTCGGTAAAATTTATTTCGTTATAGGAGGTCTCCTTTTTCGGATCCACCGGCAGATCCGCAAGTTCCAGCAGCTTGTAGTCAATGCGATAGTCGCAGCTAACGGGATTTAACATTGATTCCTCAAATGGAGAAATATGAATGCTTCCGTTTTTTGTATTTTTCAAAATTTCATGGCAG
>JAISMI010000008.1 GCA_031276835.1 Holosporaceae bacterium
AAGTACGGTCCAGACGGCGTAAGCGATGAAATTATACAAAATACATGCCGCCTAATAGAAAATAGCGATTACGCTCAGACTCTCAATGAGAAGCACGCCTATATGACCGTAACTCAATCGAAGAAGAAGGTAAAACATCTATTAAATAGCATTAACTTCCAATAGGTTTAGCCTTCTACGGTGACGACCGGATTCGAACTTGGAGTTAAAAAATAATTGAAGACAACTCAGCGCCGTTTCGGCGTCTATTATGCCAGAGCCAAAAACTATTACGTTGGCGTTGTTGTGGCGCCGCGATAGTTCGGTCATTTTTTCATTGAGACACAAGGCTGCGCGGATTCCTTTGTATCTGTTAGCGGCGATTGTCATGCCGATTCCGGTGTTGCAAATTAATATGCCGCGACTTCCTTTGGTATTTAGCACGTTTCGTGATAACTTTTGAGCAAATATGGGATAGTCGCAGGATTCTATACCGTTGGTTCCGAGATCGATCATTTTCAATCCGGAATATTTTAAGAGATCTTGTTTCATAGCAAATCCGGCGTGATCCGATGCAATAAATATTTTCATTGAGCCTCCGTCTTTTGGATCAGCGTTTCGATAACTCCCATCATGCTTCGAATTTCCTGCGCTGTTGGACGGGATCTCTTAAATAGATTGCGGATTGTTTGCATCATTAGAATTTGCTTTTTTTCCGAGGGAAAATGACGACGTAGGGATAATTCATATTCTAATTTTTTCAAAAAAATCTCCATTTCGCCTTGGGTCGACGGACGAGTTTTTCCAGTTTTTAGGAAGGGACTCTCCGATTTCTTACGCATCAGCCGATAACAGATAATTAGCACGGCCTGAGATAAATTATACGATGAAAAATCCGCCGATGGAATATTAATAATTCCGCCGCAAAGGGAGATTTCTTCATTGCTAAGACCATCTTTTTCCGAACCAAAGACAAAGCCCGCTTTTTCATTTGTTTGGTCGACTATCATATTTTCCGGAGAGTAAATTTCTTTTATTAAATTTCTTGGGCGAGCGCTGACGGCGAAAATAAAATGCAGATCGGAAATTGCCTCCTCTAGACGCTTAAAAACTTCTACTTTTAGAATACCGGACTTTTCCGCCGACGCCAGTTCGGCTTTTGCGCTCGGCCATTCGTGAATCGGAGCCGCCAATCGCAAATTTTTCACTCCGGTATTGACCATGGCGCGCATGGCCATGCCGGTATTTTCCGCCAATTGCGTTTTTATTTAAAATAATAAACGGAATCATAGCGCGCGCCAGACGGTTCCATTTTTGGTGTCTTCTATCTGAATATTTTTTTCCAGCAATTTTTGACGAATCTCGTCGGCGAGAGCGAAATTTTTTTCGGATTTAGCTTTTTTTCGCTCTTCAATTAATTTTTCAATCTCTTCTTGAGAAATTGCGCCGTCGTTTTGCTTGAACCAATTATCATTTTCTTTGCCTAATAATCCCAGTAGTTTCGCTCCGTTTTTTAGCTGCGAGCCAAGCGATTCTATTTCATTCGGATTCGTCGATTTATAAATCTTATCGGCAATTTCGCGCAAAATTCGCAAGGCGAGGGGAGTATTTAAATTTCCGCATAGAGCCTCCATTATGTCCGCGTTTACGTCGGTATTTTCCGTTTTCGAAGGACATAATTTTAACGCTCCGTACAATCTATTGAGCGATTGCTTCGATTGGAATATAAGTTTATCCGTCCAATCCAACGTCTTCTGATAATGGGACGATAGGAGAACATATCGGATGATTTCACCGTCGTATTGCCGTAGAATATCATTCAGCGAAATTATATTTCCCAATGACTTAGACATTTTTTGACCATTTACCAGTAGCATCCCATTGTGAATCCAGTAATTGGCCATGACGCATCCGAAAGCGCCGAAATTCTGAGCCAACTCATTTTCATGATGCGGAAACATTAGATCTCGTCCGCCGGCGTGAATGTCAAAGGTCTCGCCGAGATACTTTCGACTCATGGCGGAGCATTCTATATGCCAGCCAGGACGACCTTTTCCAAACGGACTATCCCAGGACGGCGTTCCTTCCTCCGCGGGTTTCCATAGAACGAAATCCATAGGATCTTCCTTATAGGGAGCAATTTCTACGCGACTTCCAGCGATCATATCGTCCAGAGTTCTTTTGGAAAGTATGCCATAGTTCTGCATTTTTCTTACGCGAAACAAGACGTGTCCCTGATTTTCATAGGCAAAACCGTTTTCCGTCAATTTTTGAATAATTTCCAACATTTCCGCAATATGAAAAGTGGCCCTTGGCTCGTGGGTTACCGGAAGCGTTCCGATCAGGGCCGCATTTTTGTGAAATTCTTCTATTACTTCGTCGGTCAATTGTCGTATGGATATATTTCTTTCTCGAGCTCTAGCGTTAATTTTATCGTCGACGTCGGTTATATTTCTTACGTATGCGACATTGGGATACAGACTTCGCAGCAGACGAAATAGAACGTCGAAAACTACCAACGGTCTTGCGTTTCCCACATGCGGACTGGCATAGACTGTCGGCCCGCAAACATAGATGCGAACGTTGCTCTCGTCTATGGGAACAAAATCCTCAAGAGAATTGGAAAGCGAGTTATATAATTGTAATTTTTTCATTGCGTAACATTCAAATTATCTATTATTCTAGATTTTATGCGATCATATCCCATCAAACGCGCTATTTTTGATAATTCCGGACCATCGTTAACTCCGGTGAGAACAATGCGAATCGGATGAAATAAATCTCGACCTTTCTTTCCGGAAATTTGCTTCAAATCTCTTATCCATTGATCGAAATTGAGAGGATTGTTTAAAGTTTCCAACATTTTATTAACAAAATCTTCATCTTCTTTTATCGCATTGATTTTATTGAATAAAATATCATGCCAAAAAACCGCGTCTCCTATAGAATGCAAATTTCCCCGTATCGCGTTCCAAAATTCTTCGGAAATATTTTTAATATTTAATTTTTCCAAATCATTTTTTACGTCGTCAAATGATTTTTCAGAAATTATTTTTTTCGTCAGTAGTTTTACTTCCTCTAGATTAAATTTGGGAGAAGAAAGGCTCATTTTTTCAAAGGAAAAATTTTCTATTAATTTCTCTAGGCTATCCAAGAGGTTAGCGTTATATGACGTTCCCAGAGTGGCCAATACGCGCCAAATCGATTGAGGATCGACGCCATTTTCCCTCATGCTTGCAACGCTCAACGACGACTCGGACCGCTTGGAGACCTCTTGTCCGTCAAGCGACGATATCAAGGGAATATGTGCAAATTGCGGAAACTCTCCGGTTAAGACCTTAAAAATATTTATTTGGGCGGCCGTATTGGTTATGTGATCGTCTCCGCGGATAATATGGGTTATTCCCATATTAACGTCGTCCACAACGGACGCAAACGTGTAGACGAAAGATCCGTCCGGCTTAATTAAAATCGGATCGCTGATGCTGTCGAGGGGAATGGAAATTTTACCATGAACCAAATCGTTCCATTCGCTTCGACCGTCGTCTAACCTAAATCGCCAATGGGGCGCGATTCCTTGGGACTCTTTTTCTTCTCGCATTTGCGGGGTAAGATTTAGGGAAGCTCTGTCATATACCGGAGGAATTCCGGCGGTCATTTGTATTTTTCTTTTGAGCGAAAGTTCCTCTTTCGTTTCATAGCATGGATAAATGCGACCAATACTTTTGAGGCGTTCCCTAGCGACTTTATATTTTTCGAAATTTGTCGACTGCCGATGAAATTCGTCCCATTGAATTCCGACCCATTTTAGATCTTCCAAAATGGAATCCTCGGATTTTTTTGTGGATCTCTCCAAATCTGTATCGTCGATTCGCAGAATGAATT
>JAISMI010000004.1 GCA_031276835.1 Holosporaceae bacterium
AGGCCTGATAATCGGCTTGTTCCGACAGTTGGCGGTTATTCCTAAGTTCGTCCAACACCTCTCCGTAAGTCGGTTTAGAGTGCAGCCATCCGGCTTCCAATTTCATAAGACGCTGATAGGCGCTGTTGAAGAAAACCACTCGGGTATTTTCTCCAAATATCACAATGGCGGTCGACAGATTTTCCAGAACTTCACAGTTGGCCGTTACGACCCTGTCCAAATTGATGGCAAGAGCCTCCTCTGCGGTTACGTCGTCGGCATAGCCGACGAGGTTGTCGTTGGACGCCGGACATTCGTGCATAGATATCTTTTTTCGCGCTCCGTTAACCACAATGAACTGAGATATCGACTGCGTCCTATTGGTCTTTTTAGCATTTTCCGCCAGCGAATGTCCTTGTCCGAACAAACTCCCCGCTACAAGTGGAATATTTTCCAACACAATCTTTTCGGCGCAGACGTCCAAATAGTTGGCGTAGGTTTTGTTGCAGTAAGTTATTTCAAGATTCCTGTTTCGCCTCCAAACGGGCGTCGGCAACATGTCGAGAATTTCGCGTAGAGAATTTGCTTCCTTCAACGCAAACGATAATTTTTGCTCCATAGAATTAATTAACGAAGACGACGCCGTGACGTTTGAACACCATAGCAACAACGTCTCCATGTTGTTTATGATCATGTGAGAGCCGTTAATCTCTATTTCGCTACCGTCGCATACGGTTCTCACAATCAGTTTAAAATTGGTTCCCTGCTTCTTTAATCTGTTGAAATTTAGAGATAATTCATCGGCGTCTTCCGGCTCGATCGCCGCTAAAATGTCCACAATATATATGCCGTCGTTCCGTTTAATTTCAAAAAACGTCCTAAATTTTTTAGAGGATCCCACATATTCATTGTCGATATTCCAGGCGATCCATCCGTCCGACGACGACGACAATACCGCCTGATAGTGACATAAAATATCCCGATATTTCGCAAAATCATATCTCGCGTCATAAACGCCGTGCAGAAGCGCCACAGAGGCCGTTAATAGAACAATGGAGGTTAAAAGATTGGAATTTGAGAATAAAAAAGAAATTACCCCAAAAAGTACAAGAAGTAAGCCGATTAAATCAGCTTTGGACCAAGTTTTCATGCGACCCCCCGTAAGCGCGGTCAATTTATTATCAATGTAATTGCAAGCAAAAACAAGTATAAATTATAATAATTTTTAATAAAAATATTAATTTTCGAAAATTATCCGTTGTTTCGTATAAAAATTTGCATTCCATTATAGAGTAATAATACCTTTTATCCTTTCTTCGAAAGAAGCAATCGATCGAATAATAGCGAACGTCCGCCCAATAATATCGATTTAATTTGAGTTGCTCGCATTTTTTATGTATAATGCCCCCCGTTTCACTGAATAATTATGGAGAAAGCAATGTCGGATGATAAAAAAATGGAAGTAAAAGAATTCAGCGGATTGAGATCGGTGTTGTGGCCCATCCACACATGGGAACTGAAAAAATTCCTTCCGATGGCCTTCATGATGATGTGCATATTGCTCAATTACAGTTTAATGAGAGCCACAAAAGACGCTTTGGTAGTTACCAATATGGGAGCGGAAGCAATACCAACTCTGAAACTATGGTTCGTCTTGCCGGCGGCGGTGCTGTTCATGGTGATTTATTCTAAGCTGTCCAACGTCTTTTCCAAAAACGCCGTCTTTTATATAATAGTGTCGTCGTTCATGGTATATTTTGCGCTTTTCGCCATGATATTGTATCCGTTTCATAAGGCGTTAAGCATAGATTTTTCCAGCGTCTCCAACGAATTTGCTCAAAAACTTCTGCTGCCTATAGGCGGTTGGGCTTTTTCATCCTTCTACGTAATGGCGGAACTCTGGGGAAGCGCGATGGTCAGTCTCATGTTCTGGCGTTTCGCCAACGACGTCACCTCCCTGAAGGAATCCAAAAGATTCTACGCCATGTTCGGATTTATCGCAAACATCGCCCTTATAGTTTCAGGAGAAACCCTAAAGGTCATAAAAGGAGCAAATTTGATCGCCTGGTTGACCGTTTTATCCTGTTTCGCAATTATCTTCATCTACTATTGGCTAAACGCCTACGTGCTGACAGATCCGCGCTTTTTCAATCCGGACGACGTCAAAAAACCTAAAAAGAACAAGGAAAAATTAAGCCTCGGCGAAAGTTTCAAATATATACTTGGATCCAAGTATCTGGGATTCATCGTGCTCCTGATTATATCCTACGGCATAAGCATAAACTTGGTCGAAGTCATGTGGAAGGGACAGGCGAAATTGCTATACCCTTCGGAAGCGGCCTTCAGCGGGTTTATGGGCGGGCTACAAACCTGGACCGGCATTGCGTCCATCGTTTTCATGCTGGTCGGCGCTAATATATTGCGCCGCTGCACTTGGTTTACGGCGGCAATAGCGACTCCTTTTATGATATTCGTAACCGGATTGATTTTTTTCGCCTGCATCGTATTCAAAGATTCTCTGGCGGTTATAGTCGAATCGTTCGGAGGAATATCTATACTCGGAGTCATAACCTGGATCGGACTGCTGCAGAACGTCCTTAGCAAAGGAACAAAATACTCTCTCTTCGATCCAACTAAGGAAATGAGCTACATTCCTCTTGACGACGAGCTAAAATCCAAGGGAAAAGCCGCCGTCGACGTCATCGGCGGAAGAGCCGGAAAATCCGGAGGCGCGGCAATTCAATTCCTGCTACTGAACGTGATCTTTGTCGGATCGTCTTTGGTCCAGCTGGCGCCAATTATCGCCCTGGTCTTCTGCATCATTCTATTGATCTGGTTCTTTGCGGTTTCAGGACTAAATAAAGAGTTCCTGAAGCTCTCTGCCGAACATAATCAATAGAAATAGCGCTTTTCTTCTAGCCTCCGCTTCTTTTTCGCCGGCGGAGGCTATTTTTTTTATTAAAATTATTTTTATGAATTTTAGTAACCTTTTCTTAACATTCTGGCTGTACTTTAGAATTTATTAATATTTGGGAGGAGGAAGAATGCAGGCTAATTTGTTCAAAAAATCCGCCGTTTTGATTGAAAGAGATTCGTTGCACTGCAAACTTTACGAAGACGTTCTAACGGCCAATGGCTTCGACGTCTATACCGCAAAATCCGCAATGGACGGATTAATAAAAATTAAAGAAACTAAACAGGATCTGGCGGTAATAAACACAGAAATAGCGGAAGAGTCTTTTATCGAAAAACTTATTGCAAAAATGCACTCGGAGCGAGCCTCAAATCTTATGCCTATCATTGGTCTATCGTCCTATAGCGCAGAATTTAAAAAAATATTGCAAAAATTTTGGATGCATTCTTAACAAAACCTCTTTCCATTGATAGATTTATGGAATCGGTGTTTTTGTGTATTGAGAATAAAGTAAATGGTTGCTAGAGCGCTGGTAATAAATGAAGATAAGCTGAACGTCTCCCCTATTTCATCTAAGTTACAGGACTGCCACTACTCTTTACTGTTCGCAAAATCCATAGAAGATTCATTGAGAATCGTTGGAACTCAATTGGTGGACGCGGTTTTTCTATCCATTCCAAATGATTTTTCAATGAAATCTTCAAAATTCTTTTTAGATTTTTTCGACGTTCTGAGACAATTATGCGGAGTCATTCCCATAATCGGACTCGTTGAATCGGAAAAACAACCGATTCCTGTTCTGAAATTTGAAGATATTATTCCCATAGATAGCACGAAGGAAAACCTACTGGAACGAGTTGAAATTCTTATTAAGATGAAAAATATGTTCGACGAAAATCTCGTTGGAAATATGTGTCTGGATAACGGCGATACTCAAAAAATAGTCACAATTTTTCATGATAATCTTGACTTTCTGCACGAGAGTATACTATCCAATACCGAAGTCGTTATGCTGCGAACTTGGCCCGTAATGGATCACATCAGCGACTCGGATATATTCGTTATAAATATAAATCATACCCAGGCAAACGAGTGTTGCGCCAATCTGCGTCTGAAAAAAATCAACAAATATAAGCCCATAATACTCACCTTTGATAAATACAGCGGAGATAAAGTAAAACAAGCGGCGGAACAGAAAATCGGATATACGGCTCTTATGGACTTGGAGTCCGATCCGCTAATAATGAAATATCGTCTGAACTCCTTCATAAGATATAAAAAACTATACGAATCATTTTGTAAAAAACTGAAAAAAAGTCTATATTTGTCCACCATCGACTCGATAACCGAAGTCTATAATCGCTCGTTTTTCGACGATTATCTCAAAAATAAAGAGCGAATCCTTTCAAATTCCGCCGTCGTCATGCTGGACGTCGATAAATTCAAACAGATAAATGATAAATTTGGGCATTCCTTCGCCGACTCCATGCTTAGACACGTCTCCGAAACCATAAAAAAATATATAAGATCCTACGATATAGTCGCCAGATACGGCGGAGACGAGTTCGTTATACTCATGAACGACGTCAATAAATCAATTGCCGAAGATATCGCCCATAGAATTCAACAAAAAATCGGGAATTCCCTATTCCATAACGCCCAATGCACCGTGAGCGTCGGAGTCTGCTGCATGCAATCCGAGGAAAGCATCTCCATGTATGAAGCAATCTCAATCGCCGACGAATTTATGTATATAGCTAAACAAAGCGGCGGAAATGCCGTCAAAATTTGCGGATAATTTCGACAGAAGGAACTATTTTTATCGCATAAACGAATAATTCCCATTGAAACGAATCCATTGAGGCGGAGATGTTTTCCTAAAATAAATTGACCAACGGCAAAAATATAAATCCAGCGCCATAACAATTTTTTTATTTTTTTATAAAATTAACATTTTTTTAACGGCGCCGGAGTTAGAATCACTCATTAAATTTGGAGGAAAATAATGAAGAAACTTATAATTGGTACAGTATTGGCTACGATGTTCTCAATCAATGTTGATAATGCAGAAGGTATTACCTTTGGAACGCATAGTAATACGGCGGCGGCCGCCTATCAGCAAAATATCGGTCCGAAGTATAAAGAATATGCCGTGGCCATGTACGGCGTGTTCTCATCGATCCAGACGCAGTTAAAATTGATGACCAGCATCAAGAGTCTTTCGCCTGTAAAATCCGCAATAAATTCCGCCTCTAAAAAAGCGGACGCCATTGATACTTTTTTTCATGGATTAGCGGTTGATTTGAAGATTACTAGCGAAACAAAAAACGGAACAAAAGCTTTGACCGCCATCAGCGGACTTATGACGGATTTGGGAACATTGGCCGGAAATCCAGCCTCGGCTCCGTTTGCTCTTAGACTAGCGTCCACATTAGAAGGCCTAAGACAACTTCTAGCGGAACTCGCCATACCGCCAGCGGGACAAAGCTACGCCATATCGCAAAATATTATCCAGATCTGCAACACAGCCCTCAACGGACTTGCTCAGCTGAGAAATACCGCGAGTCAAAACGCCACGGCGGTCGGAACGACTACGTCGTCCTACGCCCCCGTCTACAACAACTATGGAACGTCAGCTCCAGTTACAGGTGGCAGAGGATTATAGTCTTTTCTCGCTTTTTTTGAAAATAAAAATCGCCGCTCCATGGGCGGCGATTTTTCATATGAAACGTCCGTTTTTCGGCGAAGATTTTTCGCGAAAGCGTCGGTTTTTTGCGGCGATAATTTTTTATCTAGAATAAACGTTTTTCGACGACGGATTTTTATGGAAGGGGATTGCCCTATAAAAATAGAAAAAGTTAGCTAAATCCATTTATTTTCAGGCGTCCTAAAGAAATGCTGCAGAGCGCCTCCAAAACTTCGGTAGCAGCGGAAAAATCAACAAATCCATGGCGTAATTCTATTTTTATTCGGCAGTTCCTATGGAAGCGCCCGCTTTTTTATGGCGCCGATTCCCCTTTGATAGAAAAACATATACTGCTGCACAATTCCGGCGTATCCTGAAAAGCGACTCGCATCAAAATCGCCGCAATAATAGTCGTCAATAATGCGTTTGATCCAGACGTCTATGGGAAAGGCCTCTATTTTATGTAATCCAAAAAGCGCTATGCAATTGGCTACTTTAGCCCCTATGCCCTCAAATCGCTTTAGGAATTTAATGGCGTCTGAACAATTCATACGTTTCAATTTGTTAAAATCCAGATCATTTCGCGTCGCCGCTCTGGAAATATTCGTCAAATATTTGGCTCTATACCCCAATCCCAAAGATAAAAAATCATTTTCCGTGTATTTTTCCAAAATATCTGGGGCGGGAAACCTATTCCCATATGGCTCGCACAACCTCCTAATGATATTTTTTATCCGCGTAATGTTATTTTGCTGGGATATAATAAACGTCACTATGGTTTCCCACAGATCCTGTCTCAATACCCGAACTCCGTAGCCGTAGTCGACGGCGGCAATGAGATATGGATCGTTGGTCGCTCTGATCTTTTCTTTTATTTTTCCATAATCCCGAGGCATGTCGAAATAATCAAACCAAACGGCGTCGTACTCCTCCCGAGAACATTCGAAGACATAATCAAAATCGCCTTCCCGATGAATCCGCAAGGATCTAGCAAAAGCCGTTACCTCCCAAGTCTCGGACGACGTCTTTCGCATACGAAAACATTGTCCCGAATTCGCCACTTGATCCATATTGAAATCCAATGAACGCATCCGAATCACCGCGATTTTCCTCCAAGAAATTTACGACGCGCCTCCGCCAATTGATTTATTTTATCACAGGATGAAAATTGAACAATAAAATGAATATAAAAATCGCGATCTTTGGTTTTTGGCGTTCGCGCGTCGTCTTCGTCGGAATTTTTTCAAATAATCGTCGCTTCGGATAAAAAAGCTTTTTCGTAAAAATTTTTTCAATGAAAATAAAGACTTAAAATAAAGTTAGTGCATTGTAATATAATAATTTTTTTAAAAATGCTTGCTTTGCCCCTAAAAATATAGGAACATAGTATTGTTCAGAACAAAAAATGAGATCGCCGCATAGTGGATCTTGTCGCAAATGGTCGTAGCAAATTATTTCGACTATTTCGGCAAACGCCCTTTTTATGCCTTGATTTCGCACAACTAAAAATTAAAAAGGAGGCCAACGTGCTTAATTTATTGAAGCATTTTAGTACAAAAAAAGAAGACGCATTCTTCTCATATCAAGGCATAGGCAGTCCACGGTGGACTCCGTGTCGCTACGACGCTCTTTCGGAGGAGGGATTTCAAAAAAATGTCTTCGTCTACAGAGCCGTTAATTTGATTTCCAAAGGAATCGCATCGATTTCAATCGTCATAAAAAATTGCGACGACCGAACCGAGAACGAACTAATAACAAATATTTTTAAAAGACCCAATAGATCGCAAACCAGAAGCTCTTTCTTTGAAAATCTTGTAAATTATTTGTTGATATCCGGAAACGCTTTTGTACACTGCAACGACGAAAATGAATTACAATGTCTTCGCACTGATCGCGTTCAAATTGTGCCCAATAAAACAAAAACTGCGGCGGAATCTTATGTCTACTGCGTGGATCTGTCGAAATTTATGTTAAAAAAGACGGACGTTCTCCATCTGAAATTCTTCAATCCGCTAAACGATTGGTACGGATTCAGTCCGCTGCAGGCGGCGGCCCGCTCCATCGATCAACATAACGAAATGTCTAAGCACAATCTATCGATTTTGCAAAACGGAGGTCGCCCCTCCGGATGTCTGATGGTGAAAAGTCTCGAAAATATGACGGACGAACAGCGTCAACAGCTGCGATCCGACGTGCAGGAGGCATACGCCGGCACCGCCAATTCCGGAAAAATTATGGTTCTGGAAGGAGGATTCGAATGGAAAGAAATGGGTTTCTCGCCCAAAGATTTGGATTTCGACAGCGGAAAAAATACAACCGCTCGAGAAATCGCTCAGGCATTTGGAGTTCCTCCGGTGCTGCTTGGCATACGCGGAGATTCGGCCTTCACCAGCTATAAGGAGGCGAGATTTCATTTTTGGGAGGATACCATTCTTCCCATTGCGGAATCTATTCGTCTGGAATTCAGCAATTGGCTCTCGACGAGATTTAATAGACCCGTCGAAATGATATTTGATCTCGATTCAATTCACGCGCTTGTATCTCAGCGTGAAAAACTTTGGCATAAAATTTCCAACGCGGATTTTCTTACCGTAAACGAAAAAAGAGAAATCTTGGGATACCCGCCAATCGAATCAACCGCGGGAAATTCCAGCGCTCCATAGAGGGAAAAATTATAAAAACTACTAAAGGAAAAAAATGAAATACTTAACCCAACATATAAATTTTAAATCAATTGCAGAAAATGGAGAAATATCCGGCTACGCCAGCGTGTTCAACGTCGTGGACGGATACGGAGACGTCGTGCTAAACGGCGCCTTCAAACATACCGTCGCCAGTTTCGCAAAAGGGAAAAAACCTAAACTGCTGTGGCAGCATGACGCGCGCTCCCCCATTGGAATAATAGAGGAAATTTTCGAGGACAACTACGGTCTATTCATAAAAGGACGACTGCTGTTGGAAATACCAAAGGCAAAAGAGGCCTATTCCCTACTAAAAAATAAAGCAATAGATGGATTTTCCATCGGATATAAAATCAGAAACAACTATTTTAAAAATAATAAACAATATTTAACGGACGTCGACCTACTGGAAATATCAATTGTAACGTTTCCCGTCTGCGAAGCCGCAACAGTCGAAGACGTAAAGTCCGAAAACAACTCCTGCAAGGAAATATCAATGAACCATGAAGAAATAATATCATCCAATAACGGTGCAAACCAATTTACCCATATAAATAAAGAGATTAATACAATGAAAAATGAAAAAATCATACCGCTATCAGAAAATACTAGCGGCGACGCCTATATAAAATCAGATTTCAGCGAGTACATAAGAAAAGGAATCGACGATTTCCTAAAAAAATCGCTCAGCGATAAAGATGGATCCTGCGGCGGATGCTTTATTCCGCAAGAGGTAGATCTGCGCATACACGATCGCCTGAAGTTGTTGTCCCCCATGAGGACGATTTCCCGCGTTATGACCATATCGTCGAATTCCGTGGAACTGCTCGTCGACTCCCAAATGCCGGACGCCGGTTGGGTATCTAGACAAGACGACGAAAGAGAGGAAACCGATTCTCCGGAAGTTAAAAAAATAAAAATACCAGTCCATGAAATATACGCCAAACCAATGGTGAGCCAAAAACTTCTGGACGATTCGCAAATCGACGTAGAAGAATGGCTGGTCGCAAAGATTGCCGAAAAAATAGCGTTCCTGGAAAACGACGCCTTCATAAACGGCGTAGGCAACGAAAAACCGCTCGGATTTCTGAAAGTAGATTCTGAAGATAAGGAAAAAAGAGAATTCGGCAAACTACAACACTTCTATAGCGGCGCAATAGGAAAATTCTCCGATAACAATACGGCCATCGACATACTTGTGGACATGATCTACTCATTAAAACCCATATATATCAAAAATGCCAAATGGATCATGTCAAGGTCGGCGCTGGCGGAAATGAGAAAACTGAAAAATAAAGATGGCGCCTATCTGTGGCAACCGTCTTTGTCCGAAGCGAGTCCGTCGACTCTGCTGGGATATCCGGTGATCGTCGACGATAATATGCCGACTCTGGCGGAAGGAACGGAATCGACCTCCATTGCTTTCGGAGATTTTCGCTCCGGCTACCAAATCGTGGATAGACAGGGATTGAAAATTTTACGGGATCCATATACCTCAAAACCGTTTGTGGAATTCTATGCAACCAAGCGTACCGGCGGCGGAGTTGTGGATTTTGAAGCCATCAAGTTATTGAAATTTAAAGAAAAAGCCGAATAGCAAAAAAGGAGGCGCCTATGCAGCTAAGTCTTGTCGAAAAACCGTCCAGTGAAATTATTACGCTCGAGGAAACTAAAAATTATCTTAGAATAGATCATGATTTTGACGATAATCTTATTTT
>JAISMI010000089.1 GCA_031276835.1 Holosporaceae bacterium
AGTAGAAACATACTGGGAGCTTTTATGTACAAGATTCCAGAATAAAACTTGTCCACGGACAGCGGAGATATCCAACTATTTACAACCGGATTTCCAAGTTCATGTTGCAGATCTCGATAGACGACGTTCCATATTCTTTCTAAATCTGATCTATTCACCCGACACCAGCAACAAAAACAACTATTTTACTTCCGCAGATTTTAATATTTTATTTAAACGGGAAATTTTTCTATTCGCGGTATTACGATGCAAAACGCCCTTCGCAACTCCCTTTTGAATCTCCGACTGGGCGCTGGAAAAAGCGGAAGCGGCTTCTCCGGATCCTAGACTTGAAATAAATTTTTTGACAAACGTTTTAATCCGGCTAATGCGACTTCCGTTTAAAGAAGCTCTTTTTTCACTTTGCCTCATTCTTTTTAAAGCAGATTTATGATTGGCCATTTTACCCCTAAATATTTATATAAAATTCATATACACTAAAAATCGAGTATAGTCAAACGATCTTCCTTGCGGAAAAATTTACCCTCTAATATAAAAATTATCAAAGTATTTTGACATATCCTCCAATAAAAGCTTATCAGAAAATATGGCGTGTTCAACCACATTTTCGCATTTATCCCGACATTTTTGCAAAGCGACCGTTTTTACGCCAAGACTCGACAGCTCTTTTAAAATTTCCACTATGGAAGGGATGTTCATGGACTCGTGCACCGTTATCCTTGCTTCAAAAGCAATTCCCGACTCGACGAGCAACTTCAAGCTTTCCTTGGCCGCCGCCCCGCTATCCTGAATATTGGTGATTTGGGAGTAATTTTCGAACGTATACTTAACGTCGAATCCGACCCAATCCACGCAGTGTAGAACCTTTGCCAAGACGTTGGGAAATGGTCCAGCCGTGTGCAACCCCACTTTAAATCCCATACTTCTCACGTCTCCGATGGCGTCGACAAGACGTTCTTGCATAAGCGGCTCGCCGCCGCTAAAAACCACCGCCTCCACGAATCCCTTGCGGATCGCAAGTAGATTCAGAATATCCTCCCAGGGGAGAGATTCCGTCGGCAATATGGACTGCAGATGTCGATTGTGACAGTAGGTACACCTCCACGGACACCCCTGTAAAAAGATCACGGTGGAAAGATGACCAGGATAATCAATCGTAGTAAGCGAAACCACTCCGCCAACAAATAAAGATTTTTCCACTATTTTTTATCGAAGAGACAGTCTTCGCATGTCAACTTCTCCTCAAAATATACTCTTTCCGCATGTTCTCCCTTTTTGCCGATGTTAAAATCTTCAACGGGACGATGATATCCCATTACGCGGGTCCATACTTCGCATTTGCTACGTTCTTCGTCTCTCAATTCTATATTTTCTTTATTCACGCTGACCTCCGATATTATATGGGACATTTTATAATACAACATGGAGTATTAAAAGAGCCCGCCGTCTAGAAAAAATATTATTATTTAGTTAAGCCGTTGACGGCGAAAGTGAAATTTTATGGAAAAACACAAACTGCGCATCTGATCCGCAGCATCCGATTGGGGAGTCGCTTGCTTTTATTGGAATAAATACCTAGCCGTTGCCATTATAATCTCTAAAACCGATCAAAATACCTAGACCGTTAATCGAAAAATATAAAAACAGCCCTCTACAGTTTCCACGCCAACTATTTGGCTTAAATTATATAAAAAATCAATATAAATATTTCAAATTTTCGAAAAAAATCATTTACTACTAGCGAACGACTTATCATCCATCAAAACGTGCAGAAATAAATGCACCTTTCGATCCAGTAGAGAAGATAATTCTCGACGAGCCGCCTCGCCAACGGCCTTGATTTTGCCGCCCTTACGACCTAAAAATATAATCTTGTGGGCCTTGCTTTTTACATATATGTTCTGGACGATTTTCACGCTGCCATCCGGCTGATTTTGATAATTTTCCGTTTTTACGACGCATTTATAGGGTATTTCCTGATGTAATCGGTGATATATGTGCTCCCGCGTAATTTCAGAGGCGTATTTTTCAAATGACGAATCCGTAATTTTATCTTCGTCGTAGAGCCATTCGCCTTCCGGAAGGACTTTCGCCAGATAATCAAGTATTTTATCAACGCCGACTCCGGTTAAACTGGAAACCATAAATATATTCTCAAATGATCTTACGTCGTTAAAAATTTTGACCATCTCCAGGAGTTTTGGCTTGTGAATTAAATCGATTTTATTCATCACGAGGGATACTTTCCGCTCCATATGAATTTTTTTCAGCAGCGCAATGCTGGAGTCGAAATTTTTCCGATTGACGTCCGCCACAAATAAAATTTCATCTGATTCCCGAAAGGCGTCCCAGGTTATTTTTTCTAAATTTTCCGCCCGTTTATTTCTGAGAAATCCAGGAGTATCGATGAAAATAATCTGACTTTCATGGCGAACGGCTATTCCGAGAATCCTCGACAAAGTCGTCTGAACTTTGCGGGATACTATCGAGACCTTTTGGCCCACCATTCGATTAATTAGCGCTGATTTTCCGGCATTGGTCTCTCCCAGAACTGCAACAAAACCGCATTTTTTCAAGTTATCCCCCGAGTTTTTCCATAAGTTTAGCGGCGGCGGCGTGCTCTGCGCTTTTTCTAGAATGTCCGCGTCCGGCGGCCGACATTTCGCCGACGGCAACTTCCATTTCAAAGACCGGATTATGGGCCTCTCCGGTCGTTTTTATCAGTCGATAAACCGGTAATTTTTGAAATTTAGACTGTGAAATCTCCTGCAATTGAGTTTTTGCGTCTTTTTTTTTGTATACGGCGTCGTCGACGTCGTCCTTACATAAATTCAAAACGATTCCCTTTGCGGTTTCAAAATCGGAGTCCAGAAATACCGCCCCGAAAACCGCTTCCATCATATCTGCGATAGAGGACGAATTCTTATTGCCAGATACGAAAAAATCGCTCGGAATGGAAAAACAATCGATAATTCCAGTTTTTTTAGCCATATTAATTAGAAAATCCGTTCCCGCCAAAATTGAAATTCTCAGGGCAAGATCCCCTTCGCTGTCCGCTGGAAATCTATCGTAGAGAAAACTCGACAACGACAATCCCAAAACTCTATCTCCCAAAAATTCTAATCTTTCGAAATCTCTGGCGGAGGTTTTATTTCCTCTTTTCAATCCAGGATGAGAGAGCGCAATCGCAACTGAATTTTTATTTTTAAACTCATAGGAGATTATTTCCTGCAGCTTCGCTACGCTAAGCGCGGACATCAAATGATCCTCTTAAATATGCGTCCGTATCTTATGTTTTGAAACCATAGCCAAAATTCCCAAAGTCTGACTCCGTTAGCAATGGAATAGACTAAAAATAGAGCTCTCCCCATGAGATTTTCAGCCGGCACAAATCCCAATCCGCAACGGGAATCCTTGGAGCAATCGCGATTATCCCCCATCACGAAATAATGGTCGGCTGGAACCGTTACTTCTTTAAAATTGTTCGCTTGGGAAAACTTCATCGAATCCATATAGGCTACCGTGTGCGGCGGAACATCGGCTAACGGTAAAATTTCCTCATAAAGACTTAATTCATTAAATTTATGAACATTGACGTCGTGGTAGGCTATTTTATTTTTGAAAGTTAATTTAGCTTCAACTCCGTTAACAATAATAACGCCGTTATCCACGCTAACCCTGTCGCCAGGCAGCGCAATAACCCTCTTTATTAGGTTTATGTCGTTGTTTTCCGGATGAGCCTTGTCATGCGGATGCTTAAATACAATGACTTCTCCCCGCTTTACGTTATTTTTGAAGAATATTCGGCCTGAAAATAGATCTGAGATCGGAA
>JAISMI010000043.1 GCA_031276835.1 Holosporaceae bacterium
ATCTGGAATAGAACTCAATAACAATGTTCGGCTCTATTACCACCGGATAAGGCACGTCTTCCAGTTTAGGAGTATTCACAAACGTCCCCTTCAT
Organism: Holosporaceae bacterium; assembly: GCA_031276835.1. GTDB lineage: Bacteria > Pseudomonadota > Alphaproteobacteria > UBA3830 > UBA3830 > JAIRMQ01. Next base: position 95 of record JAISMI010000043.1, read on the forward strand.
GGCGGCCAAATCGACGTTAATATAAAATGGAACGTCTCTCTCCGTCGATTGGATCGCCTCAAGTATTGCGATATTGGCCTTGGATTTCTCTTTTATTTCAATCATATCGCCCTCGCCGACCGTATAGGAAGGTATGTTTACGATCTTGCCGTTAACCGTAACATGACCGTGATTGATTAACTGCCTCGCGGCAAAAACCGTAATGGCAAATTTCATGCGATAGACGACGGCGTCCAGTCTACGTTCCAGTAATCCGATGATATTTTGGCTGGCGTCGCCCCTCATTTGGGAAGCCTTCTGAAAAACTCTTCGAAATTGCCTTTCATTGAGGTTTCCATAATATCCTTTTAACTTTTGTTTCGCCAACAGCTGCACTCCATAGTCGGTCGGCTTCTTTTTGTTGCTGCCGTGCTGACCTGGCGCATAATTTTTCTCATTTATGGGACTTTTTACGCGTCCCCACAAATTGACTCCAAGCCTTCTATCTATTTTATGTTTGGCCGCAATACGCTTGCTCATTGCATTTCCTTTTCAAAATATTAATTAATGCATGTTAATATATATTATTCAAATGTCAATCGTTTTATGGCGACTATTTCTATTATTTTAAATCTAACGCTCCGATCTTCCATAAAAAATGAAGATTCGACGATGATGGAAGAGGATATTCTCATGAGACAATTTTTTCCCCAATCGTTACAGGAAATACTTGAAAATAAATTTTATTTGACATAATTTATTTATTAATAAATAGGGGATTTTGTTGTTATGTTAAAGAAAAAATCTGTTAAGTATTTAATCGTAATTGTCGGAATTATAGGAATTAACTTAGGCGTTGTGCGGGCGATGCTTCCAGAAGATTTCGATCAACCCTCAGGAACAGTCGGACAAACCAACATAATCGCGCCGTTGAGAGAGGAGGGGCAACCTCCCGTAAATGGACGACAACTAACAAGGCAAAGTTCCATCGCGCCTATTAATTGGCGTGAATGGCTTGCTAGGCCGGAGTCGTCGGCTAGAGTCGAAAGAACTCAAAAAGTATGGGTTCAGGACGGCGTCAAAATAACAAGCTTCCAAGATTGTTCTCAAAGAAATTTCTCTACAGACCATATTTTTTTATTTGAAAACACTATTTTTGAACCTGAAACCGACGCTTCAAGCGGCGTTTTACCCATTAAATGGCTAACCATATCGAGTCATTTCTCTCAGAAAATTGACGTCACATTTCGGAATATACAATTGAATATAGAAAAAATTCAAGTTTCGAGAAACACAATTTTGAAACTTATCGACTGCATAATAATATCGTCCACTCCAGAAGCAATTATTTGTATTTTCGGTGGAAGCCAAGTAGAGCTTAAGGGGTGCACGATAAGAAATTGTTCCATTATTCTTCAAAGCGAGCAAGTTTGCGGAATTTTTTCAGATTGCATTTTTACTTTTGACAACTTTAATAATAAAAAAGCGATCATTCTTATAATAGGCAGCGCCAAGGCCCAGTTAAACGAATGCCGCTTATCGGGTAACGACGATAATCCTCCTCTTCTCCTTTATACATATCAAGGGGGATCGGCCATAGCAAGCAATTGTTCTTTTGAGAAGGGATTTTGTTTGGCTTTAAAAAAAGGCCGTCTGGAACTTTATGATTCTCTATATCCAATATTTAAATTAATTTTAGGAAAATTAAGCGAAGCAATAATACGGAATTCTCATCTGAGGCGCGTCGTTGTATCAGAAAAATCTAAATTGACAATGGATAATGTGAAACTCGGATCGCCAACCGAGAGTCAATGTTTAAGTATCTACGAAAACTCCATGGTTACGGGCGAAAATATAAAAATAGAAGCGTCAAAAAAATCATTCCCCGACGTCTTAATAGAAGGAGCGTCGTTACAATTTAAGGGGATTATGGAAATCGATTCTAACAAAAAAGAAGATATGATAATTATGTTACGAGGAGGTTCTTTGCTAAGCCTGGAAGAAATTCGAACCTTAACGGATAGCGTTCCCCACATTTTTGCGCAATCAAGTTTGGTTTTCCATAAGGGGGGAGTGAAATGTCGCTTGACCTCCGGACTAGAAATAAAAACCGAAGCCGAAAAAATTCATTGCCTAAACTCGGCGCTACGTAAAAATATAACGCTCAAAGACGGTTTATCTTTCCTAATGAGATTATGCGAAAATAATGACACAATAATAACCAAAGGCGTTCTGCGTTCATTGTTAGAATCGGGAGTAGAGCGCGACGAAGCCTCGAACATTTATTGGAATTTTGGTAAAATTTTAAATTTTATGCCAAAATTCACAAGAAAGTTATGCGAAAATAAAAAATATCGTATTAGCAGGCTGGGAAGTTTGTATGAAGGCTATTTCCCTTTTGAAGACTTAAAAGAAGAGGATAAAATATACTATCGTCTAATCAATGGTCCGGATTATCCTCTTAATTACTTTACAAAAATCTATCACTCCGCGTGTCCCATATGCCTAGACGAAACAGATCCGATAGACGCCGTTATGACCCCATGTGGTCACGCCGTCCATTTATCTTGTATCGTTAATATGCCAACATTGAAATGTCCCATATGCGGCATAAAATGCTTCGTTATATCTCCGTCAATTAAATTGCAAAGCGGCTTTTTAATTATCCACTAGTTTTCATGGGAGAAACCGGCTGATTTTGATTCAGGTTACTGTTGAGATTATTGCGCAAACGGTGTAAAGTGAGACCGAATAAAAAATGGATTTGAAATGGCGACTCCTATTATGCCTCAGGGCACAGCGGTTTGGTTGATAGAGAACACCGCTCTTACTTTCGAGCAAATAGCTCAATTTTGCGGGCTACATACGCTTGAAGTGCAAGCGTTGGCCGACGAGCAGACGTCGGCGGGCATGATCGGGGTCGATCCAGTAAAATTAGGTCAATTGACTCAAGAGGAAATCGACAGATGCTCTTCTGATCCAAGCGCAGTTCTTGCCCTTGCTCCTCCGAAATTTGCGACAATATCCAAAAAGAAGAGCAAAAGAAAGTATACCCCCCTTTTGAAAAGGCAGGAACGTCCGGACGCCATTGCCTGGCTAATAAAATTCTATCCGGAAATGACGGACGCCGCCGTTTGTTCTTTGGTTTCCACTACGAAGTCGACCGTCGCTTCTATTCGCAACAGAACTCACTCGAGAATAAACGAGTTAAAACCAAAAGATCCGGTTCTGCTGGGATTTTGTTCCCAAATGGAGTTGGACGCGGCAATTTCCGAGATTAAACAAAAAGAAGAATAATAAAAATGTCGTCCGCTGAAGCAAACGCATTTCTAAATAATATTTGTGATTTATCTTCGATGGAAAAATTAGCTCTTTCCGCTTTCTACGGAAAAAATATGGGGGAGCTATTTGTGGAATACAGAGAGGACGAATCCATAAAAATGGAAAATGGGCTCGTCCAGACCCCCCATTTTAGCTTCAAAAGAGGATTTGGAATACGAAGCTTTAGAGAAGACGCGTCCCGCTATTCCTATTCCTCCGCTTTGAACGAAAAAGCCCTAAAAAAAGCCCTGGACGTCGTAAAATCCGGCAATTGTAACGCAAATATGGAAATTAAAAGCGGCGCAAATAATTTATACGATCACAGATACTTCCTCGACGCCGTCAATTGGGAGAGCAAAATAAAATTCCTTCAGGAAATTGACGCCTACGCCCGTCAAAAATCTCC
>JAISMI010000059.1 GCA_031276835.1 Holosporaceae bacterium
CGGCGTTTTCCAGATCGTCCAGCAAATCTTTTTTCGAAACGTTCATTATTCTTATTTTCAGCTGGGTACTGGTCTCCGTATTCATTATCAGATAGTGCAGAGCTCTCCAGACTCCTTCCATCTCCTGAAATGCTTGATTATGTAGAATCTCGTTTATTTGGGCGCTCAATAAAGAATCAATGTCCGCCACCACTTTCTCCACGAAAAGCAACGGATTTTTCATTGTGGTTACTTTGGATTCTTCTATTTTGAAGAGTAATTCCAGCAACATGCTGCAAGCGTAAACTTCCGCCGACGGATTCCTCGCCAACTTGCCATCAATGAACATTTCCTTGAGAATCTCTCTTTCGGCCGGAGAAACCGCAACATTTCCGTTCGGAGAAGCGTCTCCGGAATCGGACGCCGCTTTAGTGGGAGCGGGATCTTTGGAGTTAGGATCTGCCGTCGCAAAATCTGCAGTAACCGACTGCTTATTGGCCTTGAGAACGGCGTCAATTTGCGATTTTAACGCCAATCTAAGACTAGCGTCGCTAACAATCTCTCGTATGCAATTATTCAGCGGATCGTTACCCTCCAGTTTCACCACCAGGTCGTTTAACCGCACTCTGGATATATAGATTTTGTTTAGTTTGGGCACCTGTTTTGCAATGCTAATCGGCCCGAAATCGTCCATATGCTTAAAAAATAGCTCGGCATTCAGATCTTCTACGCCGTCGCCAAGTTTGTCTTTCACTTGTATGGCCAGTCTTGGATTAATTGACGCCATGAAATCCGGAAGATTGTCCCGATCGACCTCCACAAATTTCCTAAACTTAATCGGCGGTAACGGATCAATGGACATGCCTGACAAATCAGCCATGACTCCAATAACAAACGGCAATTCCTTCATTATAATGGCATTGCCTATCTCCACATCATAAGTAATTTGAACTCTCGGAGAGCGAACCCTGTCTAATATGTGCTGTGTGCTTTCAACCATTTTAGCATACCCTTAATCCAAAAATCATGACCAAAATCACGACCTAAATATTATTGTACTTAGCTAGAATAAAACAAATTAATTTAAAATAAGTTAATTCTATAAAAAACTAATTGGGTCGATATCTATTTGTATCTTAACGTTTTTAGGGATTTTTGAACGAAATATCCAGCTTTTTATGACGCTATTTAATGATTTTTTTTTCAACGATTTCAATAAAAATCGCCATCTGATCCTGCCACGAAGTAGAAAAATCGGCGCCGGCGCCGGACCAAACATAGTTATTCCCTGCGGCCGAGTCCTACCCAAATCTCTAGCGACTTTTTCCGTCAATTCCCTATTGACGCCCGAGACTATAACCGACGCCAGTCTGGAAAACGGAGGTAGATCCCAATTTTTTCGGGACTCGATTTCAAGTTTTATAAAATCCTCTGGATTATTAGATTTCAGCGCCGCATACAGAGAATGATTGGGATTAAACGTCTGAATGAGAATTTTTCCTGGCTTTTCCGCCCGTCCGGCTCGGCCTGCAACTTGGTTTATCAGCTGATATGTTTTTTCCGACGCCCTTAAATCGGCGCCGTCCAGTCCAAGATCCCCGTCCACTATACCCACAAGAGTAATATTTGGAAAATGATGGCCCTTTGCCAAAATTTGAGTTCCCACTATTATGTCGACTTCATTGTCGGCGATTTTGTTAAATAATTTATCCCTATTTCTCGCGGAGGAAATTGTATCGGAGGAAACCGCTTCGACGCGGGCCGTTGGTAATTTTTCCCGCAGCTCCTCGAAAATTCTTTCGATCCCTGGACCAAATGGAATATAGGAATTTTCTTTTTGACAACTACAGCATTTTTCAGGAATGCGAATTTTGTGGTCGCAGTAATGGCATATCAGCTGGTCGACGCCCTTGTGATAGACTAGCCAAGCGGAGCAATTTGGACAGGCGATCTTCTCTCCGCAATATTTGCATAAAATAACCGGAGAATAACCGCGTCTGTTCAAATATATTAGACATTGCTCCTTCCTCGCCATGGTTAACTTAATTTCGTCCAAAAGAATCGGCGAAATGAATCCGCGAAATCTTTTTTGCCGCATGTCTATCAAATCAATGGAGGGCATTTGGGACGAGCCAAATCGATTTTCGACAAAGGCGTATCCGTATTTTCCATTCTGGGCGTTTATATGACTTTCCAAACACGGAGTGGCAGAGGATAAAACTACCGGAATTTTCTGCAAATGACCGCGAACGACCGCCATGTCTCTTGCATTGTAAAATCCGCCCTCTTCCTGCTTATATGAGGAGTCGTGCTCCTCGTCGATCACTATTATTCCCAGATTATTGAACGGAAGAAACAATGCCGACCTGGCTCCAACCACAATGCAGGAAGTTCCGGAAATAGCGTTAAGCCAGGCGGATCTTCTATTTTTAGGAGTTACGTCCGAATTCCAAACAATGGGGCTAAATCCAAAATATTTTTCTATGCGTCTCGTAATTTGTGGAGTTAAAGCAATTTCCGGAAATAAAATAAGGGCCTGTTTCCCCTGCCGCAGAACGTCCTGAACAAGCGACAGGTATATTTCCGTTTTTCCGGATCCGGTCACCCCCCTCAATAGAAAGGGTTTTGCTCCGTTTTCAATGATTTTTTGGCGGGCAATAGACTGATTCCGATTAAGATCTATCTCCCGAAAAGCAAAATAATCCGGAGTCCGTTGGACGTCGTTTTTTTTGACGGGAGAAAACGCCGTTTTTTCCGCCAACATCATTTTTAGGACGTTGCCTCTGGGAATCATGGTGTAATCGGCAACCCATTTCAAAAAATCGCGATTTGTCTTTCCAATTTTAAAATCAAAAACTTTAGATATGGCTTTCAGCTCCCGATCAACCGACGCGTCGTCGCCCATAATTAGGCCAATAACGCTGCGCCGACCAAAAGGAACTTCAACGACGTCGCCGACGCAGAGCTCTTCCTCAAAAAAATAGGAATATTCCTTATCAAACGGACCAATTGGAAGGACAGAATATACGCCCATATTTCTCATCAAAATCAACGGCGCAGTATAGCATGAATTTGTTTAAATTGGATTAGAATACGGGCGCTAAACCGCTTTAATTATTACGCTGCTCCGGAAGAGGCTTCTCCGATCCGTAGAATTGAGTTATGAATAATTGCGCGTCGTTTTTGGCGGACTTCATAAAAACGCTAAAATCGCTCCTTAGGACGAGAATTTGCGCCATTCTGCGACTTAGTTTTTTTCTTCGTCTCTTAAAAATCCTAAGGGAAACCCTACGGCCTCCCTTAATAATCTGTCTTCTAGAGCGGATTACCTGGTCAACTATTCTCCAGAGGCCTCTTCTTCGGTCGGAGCTCCCGCCGCCATGGCCGAAGATTCGTTGGGAAGCGTCGTATCTTTGGAACAGCAAGAAAATATTCTTGAAAAGAGACTGCTTTTTTTCAAATGATTATAGGCGCCGTCCAACGCGTCGACGGTAAGCGCCACTTCGT